>CAXABH010000069.1:0-8036 GCA_963966925.1 uncultured Rhodobacterales bacterium | reverse complement strand
GCATACGAGATGCCAATACGTGACTGGAGTTCAGACGTGTGCTCTTCCGATTCATCTAGTTGCTGTTACATTCGGTTACAAGAATGTTAATGTTGCCTTATTGTCGCAGGGCAGGGTCTAGTGGTAGTTGGGCCACAATTTAAACGATCCAGGTTGTAAAAGATTTGGAAAATACGTCTTTGATGGAATGGAACATGACGCAGATTTCAAACAAAACAGCCGATGAACTGATCGACCTACTGACGCTAGAGGAACAAGTTTCAATCCTTGCTGGTGCTGATTATTGGTCAACACCCGCCATCGATCGACTGGGAATTGCAAAGTTGCGTGTGACGGATGGTCCTAATGGCGCACGCGGCAGTGGGTCAATTATCGGCGGTGTCACGGCGGCCTGTTTTCCTGTTGGCATTGCTTTGGGTGCAACTTGGGATGTGGATTTGGTGCGGCGAATTGGTGCAGCCATCGCGGATGAGGTGAAATCAAAAGGCGCGCATATGTTGTTGGGGCCCACCATT
The DNA here is from genome assembly GCA_963966925.1 of uncultured Rhodobacterales bacterium. Taxonomy (GTDB): domain Bacteria; phylum Pseudomonadota; class Alphaproteobacteria; order Rhodobacterales; family Rhodobacteraceae; genus HIMB11. Next base: position 7,521 of record CAXABH010000069.1, on the reverse strand, counting down.
AATATGCAGCGCACCGTAACCAATGGACGGAATTTTGAATGCTACTCTGAAGATCCAGAGCTGGCAGCCGATCTTGCAGTTGCCTATATCACGGGATTGCAAGGAAATGGTGTGGCCGCAACGGTTAAACATTTCATCGGTAACGAATCCGAAATTGAGCGCACCACAATCAATTCGGCAATTGATGAACGAACGCTGCGCGAAGTCTACTTGCGCCCATTTGAGGCAGCGGTAAAGCAAGCCGATGTTTGGGGCATCATGTCATCTTATAATAAATTGAACGGCATCTACACGGCAGAAAACGAATGGTTGTTGTCCAAGGTGTTGCGCGACGAATGGGGGTTTGATGGCATTGTGATGTCGGACTGGTTTGGATCGCGCACAACGGCCCCAACGGTGAACGCAGGGTTGGATTTGGAAATGCCGGGGCCAACACGTGATCGCGGTGCGACGTTGGTCCAAGCCGTCCATGACGGGTTGGTTCGTGCGCAAACGGTACGTGAACGTGCGCTTGCCATGTTGCGATTGATGGAACGAGTGGGGTCGTTGTTAGATCATCGCCCCTTTGAAGAACATGCCGACAATCGCCCCGAACATCGCGCCCTGATCCGACAGGCAGGCAGCGCGGGGACAGTCCTGCTGAAAAATGACGATGTTCTGCCCCTAAACCCCAACAGCGGAACAATTGCGGTGATTGGACCAAATGCAGATGTTGCGCAAATCATGGGTGGCGGATCAGCGCAATTGAACCCGCACTATCGGGTCACCCCATTAGATGGAATGATCGAACGCATCGGCCAAGATCGCATTGCATTTGCCAAGGGCTGTGCAAACCATCGCTGGGAACCTGTGATCGATGGGGAATTTCACGCAGACTATTTCGATAATGAAGACCTGCGTGGTTCTGCGGTGCATTCCGAAATAATCGATGGATCAGTGGTTTTCTGGCACGAAGAGGTGGCCGAGGGCAAAGTTGACTCAAATGCCTTTTCCGCGCGCGTGTCCGGAACCTTTACCGCCAAAGAAGATGGGGAACACAGTTTTGGATTGCACGCTGCAGCGTATGCAAAGCTGTATGTCGATGGTGCATTGGTTGTTGATGCGTGGGACACTTGGAGTAAGGGGCGCACATTTTTTGAAGAGGGGTGTGATGAACGCACTGGCACTGTAAACCTTGCCGCAGGACAAACCGTTTCTGTCGTGATGGAGCTGCGTACCAAAGCTGCGGATAATTTATATTTTACGGCCTTTCGGTTTGGTGTGTCGCGCGTTTTGGGTGCGCGCGAAATCGATGCCGCGGTCGCTGTGGCATCCCGCTGCGATACAGCAGTTGTTTTTGTGGGCCGTTCAGGGGAATGGGACACGGAAGGGTCTGATTTAGAAAACATTGAATTGCCCCGTAATCAGAATGCTCTGGTCACGGCCGTTTGCGCCGCAAACCCCAATACGATTGTGGTGCTACAAACGGGTGGACCTGTTGAAATGCCATGGGTTGCGCAGGTGCCTGCAATTGTGCAGGCATGGTATCCCGGCCAAGAATGTGGAAACGCAATTGCAGATGTTTTATTTGGTCATGCGGACCCTGCGGGCCGTTTGCCACAAACATTCCCAGTGCGATGGTCAGATAATCCAAGTCACAGCCAAGACCCAGAGATATACCCAGGTTCTGCTGGGACAGTTCGATATGGTGAAGGCGTTTTTGTCGGTTATCGCCACTACGAAAAATATGGGATCAAACCCCTATTCCCGTTTGGCCATGGGCTAAGTTACACCGAATTTGCACTTTCTGATGTGACAGTGCATACCAATGACGAAGGTATTGAGATCTCTGTAAACGTCACAAATGTTGGAGATCGAAGCGGATCGACTGTTGTACAGTTGTATATTTCAGATCAAAACTCTACGCTTGAGCGCCCCGCGCAAGAGCTTCGGGCATTCAAAAAAGTGGCCTTGCAGGTGGGACAAAAAACCAGTGTTAATCTGGTGCTATCACCGCGTGATTTTGCGTATTTTGATGTGTCAAATTGTTGTTGGCGCGTCGATGGGGGGACATATACTGCCCATATTGGGTTCTCGTCATCTGATATTGTGATGACACAGGATGTGACACAAACGGCCTGTGTATTGCCTGTCTAATCAATTTTTCATGGACCCTGCCAGATCGCTGTGCCAGATTTTCAAGTAACAATCAGGGGAAATGGTAATGAAATGCGCGATGATTGGTTTGGGGATGGTGTCAGAAACCTACGCGCAGGCCATAATGAACAGCACTGATGTAACGCTTGACTTGGTTCATGCACGTACTTCAGGCAGTCGTAATACATTTGTCCAAAAATGGCCTGACTTAGGTGCGCGCGCAGCGAGTGATATTGATCAAATCGCACGATCAGACGCAGATTTTGTGATAGTAACAACGCCGCCGAATGCACGGTTGGAAATTGTCGAACAATTGGCGGGTGCGGGGAAACCCATTTTGATGGAAAAACCCGTTGAGCGTGATTTGAAAAACGCGTGTGACGTGGTGGCTATTTGCGCGCAACATCGCGTGCCGTTGGGTGTAATGCTACAACATCGCGTCCGACCAATTGTGCATCAGTTATATCGCATCCTAGATGATCTGGGGGATATTCACGTGGTTGAAGTGTCCGTTCCGTGGTGGCGTGATCAATCCTATTATGATGAGCCGGGACGCGGGACCTATGCGCGTGATGGGGGTGGTGTGATGATATCACAGGCGATCCACACGTTGGATTTAATGCTGTCATTAGTGGGGCCTGTGGATACGGTTTCATCGCTTATGGCAACATCGAAAAGTCACGTTATGGAGGCAGAGGATTTTGTGTCCGCGGGCCTGCGGTTTTCCTCTGGTGCTGTTGGTCATTTCACTGCGACTACGGCGGCCTATCCGGGGCGCGGTGAATCCATTACCCTTCATTGTAAATATGGGAGTGTCAGGCTAGAGGCTGGGACGCTTCAGATCCATTGGCGCGATGGTCGCACTCAAACCATTGGACAAGCGGCCACATCAGGTGCAGGTGCAGACCCCATGGCGTTTACTTCTGATTGGCATCAGTGGATGATCGAGGATTTTGCAAAATCAATTGCACAAAATCGCCTATGCCTTGTCACAGGGCAAGAGGCGCTAAAGGTTCATGCATTGATTGATGCGCTTGAGTGGTCCTCAAAATTAGGCACAGTTTGCACTGTGAAAGCCTTAGATGCCGTGGGTGCAGGATAAAAGATGACATTAAAATTGGGTATATTAGGGATCGATCATGGCCACATCTTTGGCATGTTGTCACATATGCTACAAAAGGGGTGTACATGTGATCAATATTGGACTGATGGCCCCGCCGTAACCGAGACAAAATTCAAACAGGTTTTTCCGCAGATCCACAAAACACAGGACCGTCGACGCATTCTAGAGGATCCTTCTATTGATATGATTCTGATTTCGGCTGTTCCTGCAGATCGTGCTGCATTGGCGATCCAGGCCATGGAGGCAGGAAAAGATGTAATGGTTGATAAGCCCGGCTGTACAACGCTGGACCAATTGGCAGCAATCAAGGCAACACAAAAGCGGACAGGGCGCATTTGGTCGGTGAATTTTTCAGAACGCTTTGAGGTGCCTGCCGTTACCAAGGCCGCAGAGCTGGTACAGCAAGGCGAAATTGGCCGCGTCGTTCAGGTGGTCACCTTGGCCCCACACAAACAAAATTTGAAAACACGGCCCCGTTGGTATTTTGAACGCGAACGATATGGTGGCATTTTATGCGATATAGGATCGCATCAAGTGGATCAGTATTTACACTTTACGGGATCAACAGATGTAAAAATTGCCCATGCCCACGTTGAAAATACGACGATGCCTGATGAGCCAGGCTTTCAGGATTATGGCGAAATGGCATTGTTGGGGGATCGAGGGCATGGGTATCTGCGTCTTGATTGGTTTACGCCAGATGGCTTGCCAACCTGGGGAGATGGTCGATTGTTTATTCTGGGCACCCAAGGATCGATCGAAGTGCGGAAATATACCGATGTTGGACGGCCGCATCGTAGCGATAATCTGTATCTGGTAAATAGCGATACAAACGCCTACATTGACTGCCGCAACCAGAAATTGCCCTATTTTGCGAATCTGATTGCGGATGTTTGGAATAGGTCTGAAACGGCAATGACACAGGCGCACGCCTATTTAACGATGGAAATTGCCATAAATTCACAAAACTGTGCAGAAGATTAACGTAAAAGTTTAATAATTAACTAAAAATTAACGTTGCAATAACGGTTCTGAAGTTAAGATGAGATTGCGAACCGAGGTCCCGTGAGTAGCTTTTTAACCAGGTTCGTAGCGGTTCAATTTGGCTTATCCCTTCAAATTGAACCGCCCCCCCTAATTCAGATCGGTGCCGATTTCCTGTAATATTGCACGTAGCGGTGTGAGGGTCGCCAAGGTGCGGTTGAACGAAACGATAGGCTGTTCTGCAACATATAAAATGTCATTGGGCCGCAGTTCCATGGCATCGGCCACGATTAAACGCGTAGGGCTTTGTGCATCCAGGTGATAGGCCACAACTGGATCGGAGCCGCGCAGCAAATACACCTCTGATCTATTCGCGCCACGCGCACTTAGGACCCCATCAGAGGTGAAAAGGATGTCGGCCAATGTTTGACGTATCTCAGGATCGATATTCACGATTGTGGGTGTCACGCCCCCCAGAACAAAGACCTTATTTGATTTGTAACCCAGACGTTCGACTGTAACACGATCCCCACCTTGCAAATAGACACGTGCAGCCGATGTTTCGAGCAAGTGGCGCAGGGTAAAGCTGTATTTGCGCCCCGCACGTTGCAACGCGATACGAGTGATATATTGACCGTCCAAGGTAACACCACGTTGTGTCAGCGCCTCTTCTAATGTCACAGGTATGTTTGTAATTGGCACGATTGCACCCGATGCGTTCCCCACATTTACACCTGTTGCAGTTTGTGTTCCAAGCTGTTCCTCAACCGCGCCTGGTATGCTGATTAACGCACGTTGAGAGGCAAATTCGATCACCTCAATCTGGAATTCGGTACCCGTGGTCGACCCTTTTGAAAGTGCCTTTTTTATGTCTCGCCCGACCTCATCAACGGTTTTATTGATGACGTCGACTTTGCCAATTCCCTCTAGCACCACAAACCCGTCCTGTCCGACCAGTGCCGTTGTTGCGATAGTTTGCGAAATGCCCTCCTCGACAAATATATGATCGCGATCTTGTATTATGATCTTTGGCGAACCATTGCTATAAATCCGCGCCAAATCCATCACATAGGACTGACCATCGCGTTGCAACTCGACCCGTGTTTTGGCGCTTGGGGACAACCCAACCCCTGCTTTAGATAAGACTTCACGCAGGGTGATTGGTTGATCCGTTAACGCCATCACCTGCCCATTTTGCCCAGTATTGGCGCCTTGGGTTGTATTTAGGGTTAAATATGCACGACGAGAAGAATACTGTGTGATTTCAAGCTGAAAGGTTTGCTGCGACGCAGGAAGATCAGACAGCCGCTGTTTGATATCCATCTCAATTTCTGAAAGGGTGCGTCCAGCTAATTTAATGCGCCCTATACCTTCAAGTACGGCATATCCATCCTGCCCAACAGAAGCGATTGTTTCCGTCGTGGCGGTTGTGCGGGTTTCTACAAACACATGATCGCGATCTTGAATAATGATGTCTTGTGCATTGCCAGAATAAAGGTCGCGCAGTTTCATCGTGTGGGTCCGACCAGAACGCTGCAAACGGATATACGTTTCAATACTTTGGGAAAAACCAACGCCACTGCGTGATAGCAGTTCCCGAAGTGTGATGGGCTTATCTGTTAGTGTAACGACCTGTGCGTCAGATGTCCCTGCTTCATCTCCTGAGCTGCCAATACTGATATAGGCGCGCTGAGACGCAAAACTTACGATATCCAATTGAAATTTGGGGGATAGTCCATTTCGGATCAAAACATTACGCACTTCTGCACGCAACTCGCCCAATGTTTTTCCCTGTGCGTTCAAGCGACCAACTTCAAGAAGTAACACACTGCCATCCGACCCTATGCGGCCAGTTGTCCGAATGACATTTTGGGCGACCAGCGGCTGGGCGCTTGAACTGGCGGCATTGTTTTGTTGACGTAGCATTGCAGAGGCGCGGGAATCGGCCTCGTCGGTTTCATTGATTTGGATCAGTGCAAGTTCATCACCGATCCCCACTGTGTAAGGCTGCGGAGTGCGCTGCGTTGGCCAATTTTCGCTATGTTGTGCACTGGCGGCATGTACATCTAGCAGGCGTGTTAGCAATATTTTGTCTTTGGCGCCCAGTTCATATGGGCGTGCCTTTTGTTGGGGTGGCCAATTTTCTTTGAACTGTGTCGCGGTGTTTTGATTGTCAATTAATCGTGTAAAATTAACACGGTCGCCTGCACCAATTCGATAGGGCGCGGCCTTGGCTGAACGGGGGTATGATGCTGATTTGAAGGATCGTTCTGCAATCGGACCTGCATCATTACCCCGACCTGATTGTATGACGCGACGCGGGTATGGCGCACGTTTTTGTGCGCGGGCCTCTGACAGAGTAAGCGTCTTTTCAACAACGTTAAACTCTTCTTGGGCTGCGTTATCTTCTGTCGATACTGTCAGATCAACAGTTTGCAAAACGTCTGAGCAACTTACCAGCGCCATTGCGACTGATGCGACCAAACCCAATCGAAGTAAATTATTCATAAAGCAATACCTCAATTGGCTGGATTGTCCGAATTTTTTGGACGTCTGATTTTTTTGTATGTTTAGATCGGGCCAGCAAAACAACGCAAGGATCATACTCCTTGATACCCATGAGCGCAGCAGATGGATCCGCGTCTCCACCGCATAAGATGACTTGATCATAATTTTCAAACAATGCGTTCATGCGTTTGGTCAGAGTGGAGGATAGATAAAAATTTGGTCCAGACAATGCGGGAATACTGGTCATCAGGTGCACATTTGCATTTGTTGCCATAAAGGGCATATCCAGCACGTTCATTTCTTCATCACCGGATTTTTGTTCGGCTGAGGATCCTGAAAAGTCGCACAGCGCGACCTTGCGTCCCGTTGTGGACGCGCGCGCGGCAATCGCTCGGGCAATGCCTGCTGGGTCTGTTCGGCTGTTTACATTGGCCACAAAAATTAACTGTTGGTTCGCCGTTAACATCAACAGTTCGTCCAGCGTCAGAATATTCCGCGTGTTTAGTCGATCCGCAATCACCGTAAGGGGCAGTTTGGATAATCTGCGCAGCGCCGATACTGGTAGGACCAATTTAGCACAAACATCCGTTATAATTGAGCCGCGTGAATAATATACGCCACGACGCATTGAATTCATCAAGGCCAGCGCTGATCCAACAAAAACACCAAGCACGGCACCTAGTGCAAGGATCAGTGAACGTTTGGGTGCAGACGGAGTAAGTGGTGGCGTCGCATATTCGTATACCTTAAATGCATCGGGCTTAAATCCT
>CAXABH010000068.1:0-8071 GCA_963966925.1 uncultured Rhodobacterales bacterium | reverse complement strand
CAGTGCCATATCCGCCATCACATCGGTATCGCCTGAAACATAGATAGTGCGCCCTTCGGCCTCGATCATGAAACCGCATTCGCTGCCCATTGCCTGTAGGCCGTTTGCGGTGCGCGTGGTTGAAGAATGTACGGCATTCACCATTGTCACGGCAACATCGCCAAGAGTGACTGTGCCACCTTTGTTAAAACCGACAATGGATAGGCCTTCTTTTTCCTCAAGCCATCCCATTAAGTCGTTTTGACCAACTAAGGGCACGTTCAGGTGTTTTGAGAGGCGCACGACATCGCTCATGTGATCAGAGTGCGCATGCGTCAATAATATATGCGTCGCACCTGTCACTGCGGCCTGATGTTGATCTTCTGCAAGAAGGGGGTTCCCTGTAAGCCACGGATCAATCAAGAGTGTTTGATCAGCGATTTCAATGCGGAATGAGGCGTGTCCCAAAAATGTAATCTTCATTTAATGTTCCTGTAAATTTTCGATCAGGCTATCATAAATTTGCCTAAGCGGTATGAAAATAGTGTGCTGACGCACGCAGGATATGCCAAACATGCTCAAGTGCGCGCCACTTTGCGCGTGATTGGCGATGGGCAAGGGACGTCAGATGGATTGGTTCAAAGCGGTCGATGGGTATTGTGAACGCGTTGATGCAGCGTTTTGGTCAGAACCGATCAACGCGATCACGAATGTCACGTTTTTGATTGCTGCGATTTGGGTATGGCGCCGTCCTGAATTAACTGTGATGGGGCGCGTGTTGACGATTATTTTAGCCCTAATCGGGATTGGATCGTTTTTGTTTCACACATTTGCGCAAACATGGGCGGGTTTGGCGGATGTCTTGCCCATAATAGTTTTCATCTTAGTCTATATTTATGTGGCAACACGGGATTATTTTCACGCCACACGAGTGTTTTCATTTTTGGCGATAATTGGATTTTTCCCATTCGCCGCAGGGGTGGGGTGGTTGATTTCGGATTTGAATGTGTTGGGATCAACACGCGGCTACATACCCGTACCTATTTTGATCCTGATTTATGCCTATTTATTGCGTCATAAAATGCCGGATGTTGCGCGCGGGCTGACCATCGGTGTAGGTATTTTGGTGGTGTCGATGGTGGCGCGTTGGGCGGATGAACCATTGTGTCAGGCACACCCAATGGGCACCCATTTTTTGTGGCACATTTTAAACGCGGTTATGTTGGCGTGGATGATTGAGGTTTATCGTCGCCATACGCTTGCAGGGAACCGCGCCAAGCGTTAAACGAGGGCAAACGAATGATGGAGAGCCTATATGTCGATTGATACGGCGACAGCAGCAAAGGTTGCAAAACTTGCGCGTATAAAGGTTGAGGAAGATGCGCTTCCTGCCTTGGCGCAAGAGTTCAACACAATCCTTGGATTTATTGAACAATTGAATGAGGTTGATGTTGAGGGTGTTGACCCCATGACATCAGTCACTCCACAACGTTTAAAGCGCCGTGTTGACGAAGTAACAGATGGGAGCCAGCAAGACAAAGTCCTAAAGAACGCACCAGATGCGCGCGAAGGGTTTTTTGTCGTGCCAAAGGTGGTGGAATAATGAGCGATCTACACAAACTTACGATTGCAGAGGCGCGCGACAAACTGCGGGCTAAGGAAATTACGTCGGTCGAACTTACACAAAGTTGTTTGACTGCTATTGATGCGGCGGACGCGCTGGGCGCCTATGTGCATAAAACACCCGATCTTGCGATAGAGGCTGCGACAGCTGCGGATGCGCGTATTGCTGCAGGGGATGCACCGGACATGTGTGGCATTCCACTGGGCATCAAAGATTTGTTTTGTACCCAAGGTGTCGACAGCCAAGCGGCCAGTGGCATACTGAAAGGGTTCAAACCCGAATACGAAAGCACCGTCAGTCAAAAATTGAAAGACGCAGGCACGGTAATGTTGGGCAAACTGAACATGGACGAATTCGCCATGGGCAGTTCCAATGAAACATCCGTTTATGGCGATGCGGTCAACCCGTGGAAAGTGGATGATCGCAATCTAACGCCTGGTGGTTCCTCGGGTGGTTCAGCCTCGGCTGTTGCGGCGGATTTGTGTTTGGCAGCAACAGGCACGGATACGGGTGGTTCTATCCGGCAGCCTGCCGCCTTTACTGGTATTGTGGGGATCAAACCAACCTATGGTCGGTGTTCACGCTGGGGTATTGTTGCCTTTGCCTCATCACTGGATCAGGCGGGCCCGATGACGAAATCAGTGCGCGATGCGGCAATCATGTTAGAAACAATGTGTGGCTATGATTCCAAAGATAGCACCAGCGCCGACATCGCCGTGCCGAATTTCGAAGCAATGCTAACGGGTGATATTCGCGGCAAAAAAATTGGTATTCCAAAAGAGTATCGTATGGATGGGATGCCTGCGGAAATCGAAACGCTGTGGCAACAAGGAACTGAAATGATGCGTGATGCTGGAGCCGAGATTGTCGACATCTCGCTCCCGCATACGAAATACGCGCTGCCTGCCTACTATGTGATTGCCCCCGCTGAAGCGTCCTCGAACCTGGCGCGCTATGACGGGGTGCGTTTCGGGCACCGCGCCACATTAGGTGCAGGTGATGGCATTACGGAAATGTATGAAAAAACCCGCGCAGAAGGGTTTGGCCCAGAGGTTCAGCGCCGTGTAATGATTGGGACATATGTTTTGTCAGCTGGGTTTTATGACGCCTACTATAACCGCGCACGTCGTGTGCGCACATTGATCAAACAGGATTTTGAAGATGTGTTTGCCGCAGGCGTTGATGCCATATTGACACCGGCGACGCCATCGGCGGCCTTCGGTTTGGGGGAAATGACAGATGCAGATCCCGTTCAAATGTACCTAAACGATGTGTTTACGGTGACAGTGAACCTAGCTGGTCTGCCCGGTATTTCGGTGCCGGCTGGTTTGGATGCGCAAGGGTTGCCATTGGGACTGCAGTTGATTGGACGTCCGTGGGAAGAAGGTGATTTGCTAAATACCGCTTATGCACTTGAACAATCTGCAGGGTTTGTCGCCAAGCCTAGCAAATGGTGGTAACACATTTTAGCGTTTGAAAAAGGGGTAGGGGACATGCGGGCATTATTTGCACTATCAATCGGGGTGACTTTGGCCGCCTGTGGTGGCAGTGAGGTCCCAAACAGTGCCTATGTGCCCACCCAAGAACAACAATTGCGCGATGCGGAATTGGCGGGCCTGCCTGCCCCGATTGAGGTGTTAGAGACATTGCCCATCGAAAACACACCTGAAGTCGAACAAGCGGGGGCGGCCACCACTGCGCCGTTGCCTGCGCCCAATAATCCTGGCCTGTCTGATGAACAAGATTTCGGTGCGGTCAGTGATCGCCAGTCTATTGAAAGCGATGCACAGCGCCTTGAACGCAACCGCGCGCTCTATACTCTGATCGAACCGACCCAGGTTCCAACACGCCCAGGCACGGATATTCCTAATATCGTGGCTTATGCGATTAAGACATCTAATCCTGTTGGCGAACCTCTTTATTCGCGCAGTCCGTTTAAATCGCAAAACCGCAGTTTGCGGAACTGTGCGAAATATGTGTCTGATGCTGCTGCGCAAGAAGCGTTTTTGAAAACAGGTGGACCAGAGCGTGATCGCTATGGACTTGATCCTGATGGGGATGGCTTTGCCTGTCGTTGGGATCCAACGCCATTCCGCACGGCGATCAAAAAATGATCTTAAATCAGATCCCTTCGCCAAATTTTGGTGAACGTAAGGGGGGCCTGATGCCACGATGGGTGGTTTTGCACTATACGGCGATGAACAGCACAGCTGAGGCAGTTGAACGGCTGTGTGATCCCGTTCACCAAGTATCCGCCCACTACGTAATTTCGCAAACCGGGTCAGTGACGCAGCTGGTTGCCGAAGACATGCGGGCCTGGCACGCGGGTCAAAGTTATTGGCAGCGCTGCACGGACATGAATTCCGCTTCGATTGGAATTGAACTGTGCAACCGGGGGGATCATCCGTTTCCTGCGCCCCAAATCAGCGCGCTTGCCAAACTGTTATTAGGTGTGTGTGGGCGCCATAATATTCCGCCTGCCCACGTGATTGGCCATTCGGATATCGCACTGGGGCGCAAAACGGACCCAGGGGTGCGGTTTGATTGGCGTGCCTTGGCCCAGATGGGATTCGGCGCTTGGGTTGATCCTGTGGCCTGCTCAGCAGGTGATGCCGCGTTGTTTGATGCTGCCCTGACCCGAATTGGGTATGATCCAAATGTTTCGTTAGAAACGCGGCTTGGTGCCTTTCGTCTGCATTTTCGCCCCACCAGCGCCGCTGCGTTGGACGGCATCGACTGCGCGCTTGCAACTGCGCTAGTTGATAAATTTCAGTTGACCTAGGGCCCCCATCCAAGTAGGCGCACGTTACGCGCGGGTGGCTGGATGGCCGCGGGGATTTCCCCGAGGAAAGTCCGGACTCCACAAAGCAATGGTGCCGGGTAACGCCCGGGCGGGGCAACCCGACGGAAAGCGCCACAGAAATGAAACCGCCCATGTCCGCATGGGTAAGGGTGAAACGGTGGAGTAAGAGCCCACCGGGGGACTGGCAACAGGACCCGCATGGCAAGCCCCACCAGGAGCAATGCCGAATAGGATCCTTGCGCGGAGCTGATCGGGCAACCGATATCGCCGCAGGGTGGCTTTGGCCCAAAGGATCGGGTTGGCAGCTAGAGGGCCATGGGCAACCATGGTTTGAGAGGAATGGTCATCCAAGGGGGCAACCCCTGGACAAAATCCGGCTTATAGGCTGCCCGCGCGTAAATTTTCATGAAAAAGCGGACGATGCCTGTTGACTCGGGCGCGTTCATCTTTAAAAGGCAGGCTTCTAGGATTTCATGGGCCGCGGCCCAGTCGCAGGAGATGTAACATGGCGAAGCCAACCACAATCAAAATCCGCCTGAACTCGACCGCGGGCACTGGTCACTTCTACGTGACAAAGAAAAACGCACGTACAATGACAGAAAAAATGGTCGTTCGTAAGTATGACCCTGTTGTTCGCAAGCACGTCGAATACAAAGAAGGCAAAATCAAGTAAGTTTGATTTTCTTTTGGATTAAAAAGGCCGCTGAATATCAGTGGCTTTTTTGTTTCTACACGAACGGGTCATAATAGTTGACCGCCTATCCTTAGGTTCCAGTGGATAAGGCGCCACTGTTTTCAGCTTATTCGCTAAATCGGTATCGCCAAATGTGGGCCTATCAGCCAATTTTATGATCTGAAATAATCGTCATTTAAGGTTTGATTACACGCCGACCTTGGGTGGCGCAAAGGTGCCACTCGTGATGTGATATCTCAAAAATGGGGGACGTCGTATTCGTTTCCGAGTGGACTGATGCATAGATCTAAGAACAACAGAGTTAATGCCGTTTGCCAACTTATGTTGAACGATTCGATGACGTCTTTCATGTTTGGAAAATTTGTGTTTCTTTTAACAACTTGTGGATACTGAAGCGGTTTTCCAAATCAACACATAGCCTATCAAAGCCAAGAAAAAATTCGTTCAAAGCAATCTACACATTACCATAAAAAAGGGCCCGAGAAATCGGACCCCTGTTTTATCGGTATGTGCCAACCTTATTCGCGGTTGCCCATGAATTGTAGCAAGAACATGAACAAGTTGATGAAATCCAAATACAGCTGCAACGCGCCGTGGATTGCAGATTTGTCCAACCAGTCCTGATCGCCATGATGGGCATGTGCGATGTATGTGTTTTTGATGTTCTGCGTGTCATAGGCAGTTAGGCCCGCAAAGATCAACACACCCAAGATTGAAACCGCAAATGCGATTGCAGGTGATCCAAGGAAGATGTTGATGATCGATGCGACCAAGATGCCGATCACACCCATGATTAGGAATGACCCCCAACCGCTGATATCTTTCTTTGTTGTGTACCCCCAAAGCGATAGGCCCGCAAATGCGACCGCCGTGACAAGGAATGTCTGGATAATCGAGAATGTGGTGTAAAAAATAAAGATTGAGCTAAGCGATAGGCCCATCAATCCTGCAAATGCATAGAAAAACAACTGCGCACCCGCTGCATTTGTGCGATTTGCAACCGCGCCAAAGGCGAACACCATCCCCAATGGGGCCAGCATAACCACCCACTTTAGCGGTGATGTGTAAATTGCAGCGCCCAATGCAGTTAGCATGGTGCCGTTTTGCATCTGGCCCACTGCGTTTGCAGGGTCAGTTGTAACTGCAAGGCCCGCGATCGCCCATGCCGCCAATGCTGTGATCAGCATGCCAACGGACATCGTGCCGTAAACTTTGTTCATATGTGCGCGCAGACCTTCGTCGATCTGTGCTGCACGTGCGCCCATTGCGGAACGCATTGTGTAATTGTCTGCCATTATAGTACCTCCAATAGCCGAATGGCTGGTAACCATCGATCCTGTGGCAAATATCGTTATTTTCCGCAGGTTTTTCAAGATTTTTCCAAAAGAAACTTTGTTAAACTTTTGAGCGTTATATCATTGTTGGATCAATGTGGATCACAACCTTGCCCGTTGATTTGCGTGCGCGCAGTAAATCAATGCCATCTTCTGCCTGCTCAAAGGGTAAAAGATGGCTGACATGTGGATGCAATGCACCTTCGCTGTGCCATTTGACCAATTGTGCTAAGCTGTCGCGCACGACATGGGGTTTAAAGGCCAAATAGCCACCCCAATAAAACCCCAAAACCGCGATATTTTTGACCAACAGGTGGTTTGCGGGAATTTGCGGGATATCACCGCTGGCAAATCCGATGGCCAAAATGCGCGCTTCGGGGTTACAGGCGCGAAAGGCTGCTTTGAATTGATCGCCCCCGACAGGGTCATAAACAACATCAACACCGCCTAGGGCCTTAAGCTCGGCGCGCAAATCCGCATCTGTTGCATCAATCACGTGATCCGCACCCGCCTGCGACGCGATCGCACATTTGTCGGCACCGCGCGCAACAGCGATTACACGGGCACCCATCAATTTACCCAATTCTACAGCCGTTAATCCAACACCCCCAGCAGCCCCCAGCACCAGCAATGTTTCACCGGCTTGCAATCCAGCGCGATAATCCAGCGCGACATGGGATGTACCATAGGCAATCTGCAACGCAGCCGCATCCGAAAACGGCATATGATCGGGTAGGGTGATCGCGCGTTCGACGTCAAAGCATCCAAATTCGGCCAAACCACCTTGGCCACCAAAAACCGCAACGCGGGAACCAATGGCGGGGGTCTCAGTATCGGGGCCAATCGCATCCACGATGCCCGCCACTTCCATACCCAAAGTGAACGGGGGTTTGGGCGTGTCCTGATACGTCCCTTTTTGCATCAACAAATCGGCAAAGTTCAATCCACAGGCTGCAATTTTTATTCGAATTTGTCCCTTTGATGGTTCGGGCATATCCACATCTCTTAGTGTGATGGGGGCGTCAAACGCGTGCACCTGTAACGCTTTCATGATGGCTCCTTACGTTTTTCATCACCTAATCGGGCAGCCCGAATTTTGTCAAACCCATTTGGTCCACATGAGGCGTGGGAAAATGACGCGGATATTATTACGCCCTTTGGTTACACGCTAGGATTGCACCTATCCTTTTGAGTATTCGCATTATGAGAATTTGTTCTTTAAAATCACCAATAAGCGATGATACCTTAGGGTTGCATGCTTGGGATGTGGTCATGCGCTTTTGATTGATTCTCAAATCGATCAGTTTTGTGTCGTTCAGCAATTGAATGGCATGCTAAGGCAAAGGAAAAGAACATGGCACATCCCGTTGATCAACACGTGGGAAAACGCATCCGACATCGCAGATGGTTGGTTGGTATGACACAACAACAACTTGCCGACCAAGTTGGGATAAAATTTCAGCAGATCCAAAAATATGAAACGGGTGCAAACCGTGTAAGCGCATCGCGTCTGTGGGATATTGCAAAATCGCTGCAGGTGGATATTTCGTTCTTTTTTGACGGAATTGAAACAGAAGAGGCCCAAGCAGAGCCGGGTATCGCCCCCTCTGATGTTATGTCAGACAAAGAAGCGTTAG
>CAXABH010000067.1:0-8207 GCA_963966925.1 uncultured Rhodobacterales bacterium | reverse complement strand
AAATTAATTGGGCGATGTCCTCATACAGTTCAATGTGAAAACCCGCGTAGCGCCAGGCATCAGCGACACGGGATAATCGGGCATCTTGTGCGCCCTGCATCAGGCCCAAGCGTATTTGTTTCATTGATGTGTGCGCTGCATGTGCTGGGCCTGTCATGGATGCGCCAAATCCCTCTGCGACGCCCAGTATGACTTGTGATTGTGGAATGAATGCAGCAACATCATCGCCTGAACCCAGACCATTTTGGATCGTCAGGACCATGGCATCAGGCGTTAATGTTTTTGCAATTTCTGCTGCGCTGTCGCGTACCCCAAACGATTTTGTAGCAATGACGTATAGATCAAATGTTTCATTCGTTGGCAGTGCATGCGCAGCGCGCAGCCCAGCCGACTTCATTCGACCATCGGGTCCGTCAATGGTTAATCCATTCACATTCATGGCCTCGACGTGATCATTCCAAACATCAATGGCACAAACGGAATGACCCGCATTTGACAAACGGGCTGCGTAAATGGACCCCATGGCCCCCGTCCCAATGACGGCGATTTTTAAGGATGTAGTCATGTGGATGATCCAATTCCAAACTCTGCTGATAAAGCTTCTTGGATGTGATGAGGTAAATGGGTTGGTCCGGGCCCGTTCAAAATTTCGTGTGTACGTTGGACTGCCCGGTGTTGCATATCGACCGCCCCAGATTGATCCAGGTCTGTCGCCCCCACGCGTGCAGAAATTTCGGGATAGATAAAATCACTGCGCATGCGGGCATAGGTTTCTGGTTGGCCTAAAAAATGGCCCTCCCCTTCAACCACAGCTTTGATGGACGCAAGCGCAAGAGTATCTTGCGAGATCGAAACGGGGGCATGCGCACGTAACACAGCCCCCAGCATGTCACTGTCTGCAACCATCCCAGCCAGACTGGTGCCCATCAGGCTTGCCTGGCTGCCTGCGGCCTGAGTGACCAAATTGGCCCCCGCTGAAATGGCTGCTGATATGCCTAATGCTTTTTCATATCCTGCTTGGTGATCGACGTGTTGGCTGCCCGTCGCACCTGCAATAATAGAACAGGGAATGTCTAAATACCGCAAAACCTGCAATACCATTGCGTTTGCCAAAACTTGTTCGCCAGATCCCCCCGCCAAACCACCCGAGCGTAGATCGGTGATCATGGGGCGAGGACCCGCAATACGGGGGGCGCAGGGGTCTATCATATGCACCCAAACCAATCCGGCCAAGGTTTCTGCCAATGTTTGCGCTGTGGCCCCTGCCAGGGTAACTGGGCTTGATGCGCCGACTTGTCCAAAGACATTACAATGCACGGGAATACCGAAATTGACCGCCTGTTCCATGACAAGCATGCTTTCGTGATGTAATCGCAGCGGCGGCACGGCGTGATTAATGTTGAGTGACAAAAAGGGGCGGGTGCGAAATGCCTCCTCTCCTCCTGCAATGTCATAGCAAAGCTGCGCAATCGTTTCGACGTGCGCCACCTCTGAGGCTTGCACCATGACATGCTTTGCGCATCCCATAAGCGATACTGCAGCGGTTGCACGATCAAGTTTCAGCGGATCTTCGATATCACGTGCAACAAGGGAGCGGGCAAAAAAATCGATGTGTTTGCATTCATGTGCGATCCGCGCGGCATAATGCAAATCGCACAATTCAGCAGCCCTATATTCGGCACTACATAAATCCTGCACCATTGGCGCCGCGCCACCTGTACCTAAGTAAACGTTGCTCCCTCCGACGTGCATATCAAATTCTGATATTTGACCAGCTAGCAAAACGAATTTGGGCATCTGATCCAGGGTTTCTTGGATAAGAGATCGTGAAATTGTGATGCGTCCACCTGATATTTGCGCGCCTGCTTCACACATTTTGTGACTTATTTCGGGTTCGACGTCGCCCAGTCCAATCGTTTCCAGGATCTGTATTGCCGCATCCAGCAGTCGGTTTAGATCGTCGTGTGAAAGCCTATTTACATCACCTCCAACACGGTGATTTACAGATAGGCTGTGCAGTCCATCAGCATTTATATTTTTTCGGTTTCGCCGCATGATAAATTGGGATCGTATTGAATTCACTGCTAGGATCAATGGGTAAATTTATTCAAAATGCGAAAATGCACTGTGGTCACAATCGTACCTTTGGCGTGGGTGACGCCACAAAAAATCGATAGAATAAGTTAGGTTCCATCGTTCTTTTGATATATTTGGGCAATCTAATCCGCGCCTGTTGAATGATATGGACACAGGATTTGGGGGACCACCGTGATTTAACGTACCAACCACGGTTCTATTTTTCACCTGTGCCGATCTGTTCAGGGCACTAATAATCAAGTCAAGCGGATAGGTCGAAAATTTGACGACCTACACTGCATCTTCTGAGAATTGGGCTGCGCGTTCCAACTTATCCAATGCTGAATATAAGGCTGTTATTTCGTGGTCATCCAGATGTGCAATTAAATTGCGTTGCCGATCGCGCATGATTGGCAAGGTCTGATTATAAATCTTTTTTGCTTTGGTCGTTAATTTCAAATTCGATTTTCTGTGATCTTTTGGATCGGTTTTGAATTTTACATATCCTGCGTCAGACAAAGCGTGAATTGTGCGCGAAATTTGCCCTTTGTCCATATCAATCTGGCGTTCAATGTCAGATGAACTTTGGCACTCGGTCCCTGCAAGTAGCGCGATCACACGCCATTGCGTAAGCGTGAGATCAGCGTTTCGTTTCAGAATTCTTATCGCTTGGGCATTCAATCGCATATGCGTCCGCGCCAGGCGGTATGTCAGGAATTGATGTATTTCTGAGTCATCTAAATTCACGCGTGCGCTCCATTGCTAAAATCCGTTATTCATAAACGCAGAAAACGCCAAATCAGTTAACGTATTTTTTGTTTCTTAACCCAGGAACTCTGACCTGTTCAGGATACGGCACTCTAATCGTGGTGAGTATTATGTTACAATGGGTAAAAACAGGTGCCGTGACGTTTGGGATTTAAGAGGTGACAGCGGTTGGGGCAGCCCGCGCATGTCATTCCAATCACAATATCCAAACGCATTGAATAACATTTACAATGTTGCAAATGGCGCAATTGTTCTGGCTGGGCTGTTTGCATTTCTGGATCAGTGCCCTGACGGTATTCAACCCAAAGAACCCAACGTGGGATTGGCGTTTGTCCCCTGCTATTGTGGCAGGCTGAGTTTGCTCATCCGTCCGCCATCGACACGATAAATTTCACCGGTGATGAATGCGGCGTCATCCGATGCAAGAAAGGCAATTAGGCCTGCAACATCCTGCGGTTTACCTGTGCTGCCAATGGGATGGATTTTCGAAATATCACGGCGGAATGCATCGGGATCGGGCATGTTGTCGATATAGGCCACGTTTAGATCTGTATCGATCCAGCCAGGTGCGACGGCGTTGCAGCGTATGCCATCTTTGCCATGATCGACCGCAATCGCCTTGGTCAGGCCATGCAGCCCCGCCTTGGACGCGCCATAGGCTGCATGCATGGGGTTTGATCCCAGCCCCTCGATTGATCCCGTATTTACAATTGCCCCTTTGGTTTTTCGCAGATGTGGTAACGCTGATTTAATTAGCAAAAATGGAGCAGTCAAATTAACGTTTAGCGTGCGCATCCAATCATCCAGTGACATATCTTCGGCATAGGCCTCTTGCATGATACCTGCGTTGTTGATCAAAACATCCAGCTGGCCGTGCGTGGCAATGACTTGATCTACAACGGCGCTGGTGGCGTTTGCATCTGCAAAATCAACGCTGATTGACGGAAATTCTGGATCAATTCCACGCTGTGCTGTGACGACGGTAGCGCCTTCATCGCGTAGGCGTCGTGCTGTGGCCTGTCCAATCCCGCTACGCCCACCTGTGACAAGGGCAACTTTGTTTACGAACCGCATCATGCGACAGGCTTTCCGCCGTTCACCTCAACCAAAGTGCCCGTCATATACCGCGACTGATCAGAGGCAAGGAATAGCACCACATCGGCGATATCCTCAGGTTCTGCGATACGGCCAAGGGGCACGGTTTTGCCCAGTTCTGCAATGGCCGTGTCAGGATCAAATCCGCGAACACGCAACCCCGTGCGCAGCATCGGTGTGTTGACTTCGTTCGGGCAGACGGCATTCACGCGAATATTTTGGTGTCCGTGATCCATACCCAAACATTCCGTCATGGACGCAATCGCGGCCTTGGTCATGCAATAAAGCGGGTGGTTTGGCCCCGGTGCCTTAGCGCCCCAGCAGGATGACGTGTTCACGATGACACCACCGCCTTGTTGCGCCATGACAGGGATCGCTGTGCGGCAAATGCGAAAGGGCGCCTCGACATTCACACCCATGGACAGGGTCCAATCTGCATCTGTTGTGCCATCGATTGTGCCACGCGTGATGACGCCTGCATTATTCACTATGATGTCGATACTGCCCAATGCATCAACTGCAGCGGCGATTAATCCATCACAGTATTCTGGGTTTAGTAAATCGCCATCCAAATGCGCATCTGCCAAAATAGCGCTGGTGTCCCGGTCTGCTGCAGCAACACGCGCGCCCTCTGCACGTAGTCCCGTGACAATCGCCTGTCCAATGCCACCAGCGGCACCAGTTACCAACGCCGTTTTCCCAGAAAATCGCATGATCTGTTCCCTAATTATTTGGAACAAACCAACCGCAAAAGAAGTCGGAAAAACCGTTTAATTGCGACATCGCAGACTTTAATCTAGTTCGCCGTGCAATACATATTTCAGGATCTGTGCAACTTGGGCCGGGGTGGATGTCACGGCCAGGGCGGCGGCGTCCACCTCTTTTAGGGCATGCTGATGATCATCGCCGTGCATTATGATCAGAGATTTCCCAAGTGCTGCTGCATAGCCTGCATCAAACGCAGCATTCCATTGTTTGTATTTTTCACCAAATCGGACGACAACGACATCTGCGTCACTGATTGCTTTGCGTGTGCGAATTGCATTTACCTTGGCGCCTTTGTTGTCATGCCAGAATTTATTATCTTCGGCACCCAAAATTGTCACACCGCAATCATCACTTGCGCCATGGTCCAAAACAGGTGAGGTGAAGGTGACATTCAGCCCCTGACAAAGTTCCATAATTTCATCGCGCCAGTTTGTATGTATTTCGCCTGATAGATAAATTTGCATATTTGTCTTCCTTTTGCTTGGCATGGATGTAATTGGATTTGCGCGTTTTGCAAATGTTGAAGAACAGCGCAGGCAGTTTATCCTTATGCGGACAGAATAAATAAAGAGGAATTTTTATGGACACGCATATATTGATCAAGCAGGGTTGGACGATTGCAAGCGATCAAACATCGGCGCACAAAACGTTTAGGTTTACGAATTTTGCGTCGGCTGTGGGATGGATGGCATCACTTGTTGAACAGATAGATACGCTGAACCACCACCCAGAATGGCACAATGTGTATAACCGGGTCGATGTCCGCTTAACCACGTATGATGCAGGGACCTTGACAGATTTAGATGAGCGATTGGCAAATCTGCTGGATCAGAGTTTTGAACTTAGGCCGCGGTAAATTCGCAGTCTTTTAAAACGTCGATTGGGACAATGTCCAACGCGCGTGCGTGTGTTGCTTCTAGGACAACTTTAGGCGCGCATCCTTCTTGGTAGGCTTGCAAAAAACGCCCTGCGCACAGGCACCAATGATCCCCTGGTTTCAGGCCTTGAAACCCATATTCAGGGCGTGGGGTGGATAAATCATTTCCCAGATATTGGGACAACATCAAGAATTCTTTGTCCATGATGGCGCAAACTGTGTGGCTGCCCTGATCCTGTGCGCATGTATCGCAGGATCCGTTGCGAAAAAATCCTGTCATCGGATCCATTGAACATGGGATTAAGTCACCGCCTAATACATTCTTTGATGGTTCTTTTTCCATGGTCTCTCCAGAAATTTGGCTGTCCAACAATTAGTGCAACAGCAAACATTGTCATATTAATTTTTTGAAAATTTATCGCTGGCTTTGTCGTATGACGCGTTCAAGGGCATCTAAAAAACGTGAACGATCTGATTTGGAAAATGTTTTTGATCGACCCTGAAAAAACGGATCTGCTGAACGGATATCTGACATCAAATCCCGTGCGGCCAAAATGGGGCCGATGTTTTTCGAATTCAGGATTTCGCCATTGTGTTTTACCACCAGTGATCCATGTTCAATCGCGCGCGCGGCCAGCGGGATGTCAGATGTGATGACAATATCACCCGTCCCGCAGCGATCGGCGATCCACTGATCGGCAACATCTGCGCCGTGATCGACAACCACAGTCGTGACAATTGGATTAGAAGAGGGGCGAATGCCACCGTTGCTTACAATCAAGACAGGAATTTTGTGGCGCGTTGCGGTTTTTTCCACTTCTGCTTTGACGGGGCACGCATCTGCATCAACGTAAATTTTTGTCATTAAGATCGCCTGTTATTCACTGTTTGCAGCTGACATATCGTGAAATGCATGACGGGTCACGGGCAAAACCGAAAATCACGCATTGCTTTCATTTGGGGGCAGGATAGATTGATGCCAAAGTTGAAACCAACAGGAAAAAAGATGTCCCAATTGCCTATGATCCTTGAACTGGGTGTCGGCAGCGCCCTACGTTCAGGTAGCTATACCAAAGCGGCCTGCCGTGCTGTGCGTGACGCATTGTGGCGCAATTCGATTAATTTGGTCGAAGTTTTTGGCGCCGACAAAACAAGTATGCAGATCAAGGCCGAAATCGCCTGTCAAAACCCAAACGCCGTGGACCTAAACGCGGTTAAGGCTGAATTCCCGTATGGCAATGTAGCGGCCGTTGCTGTGCAGGGGGGATTGGATATGCCAAACCCGAATAAACCAGATCAGCCCGGCGCAATCATCGCCCATGCAGCGATTATTGTGTCGCTAGATGTTACCAAGAAGGGGACCGCGTCATGAAACGATTGATTTTGGAAATGGGATCAGGTGCGGATTTATATGGTATGGATTATACCAAAGCCGCGTTGAGAGCATTTAACGATGCAATTCGACACAGTTCGATCATTCTGTTTCGCTCGCTTGATCTGGATCATTGTGTCATGAACGTTAATGTTACGGTCGGCGTACAGGATCCAGAGCAGGTTGATGTTGACCGTTTGATGGCCGAAGTGCCCCGTGGCAACCCCAATATCAATGTTGTTTTTGGCGGTCATAATATCACAACAACACCAGGTGAAAATCCAACCGTTGTTGCGACCTGCGCAATCGAAGCCTTTGTTCCAGATCTAAGCCAGGCTTGGAACGTTGTCTAAAACACATTGCATGCGAAAATTTCCTGTGCATTCATCAGATGAAAAATTGTGGAGAAGAGAATGCTAGATCAATCCCAAATTGACGATTTCCAAACAAATGGCGCGGTATTGTTAAAAGGTGCTTTTGCGGATTTCGTTGATACAGCCAGAGACGCAATCGAAGAAAATATGCAAAACCCCAGTTGGCGCGAACGCACCTATCGTCCTGATGATGGGGGGCAGGCATTTTTTCAGGATTATGTCGTCTGGGATCAGTTTGATGGGTATCGTGCATTGGTGCGCGATTCTGCAATGCCCGAATTGGCCGCAAAACTAATGCAATCCAAAACCGCGCGCGTGTTTCATGATCACATTCTGGTCAAGGAACCTGGAAATTCTGTTGTGACACCATGGCACCAGGATCAGCCCTATTACCTCTGTGAAGGACGTCAAAGCGTCAGTTTTTGGGTACCACTCGATTTCATCCCACGTGAACGCACAATTGAATATATTGCAGGATCACACAGATGGGGCAAAGATTTCAAACCACAGCGATTTGATGGAACCGACCTGTTTGAGGGTGACACAAGCGAGACTGTCCCAGACGTCGATAATTTGGCGTGAAATTTACAACAGTGTGTGGCACGTTCCAGCATGCCTACGTATATCAAGAAACTGACGCCACTCGCACGGCTATCTACCTACTTTGTTTTGTTGTGGTACGTACCATTTAGATCGTCAGTTACACGATCAAATTCACTTTAGTTTGCTGCAAATACAGCGATAATGCTACCAGCCAACTGTCAATCATCTTGGTGTGGCAAGTACCTGAAAAGACGACAAAATATAATGATAATTCTATATTTTTTGGGGTCTTTCATAATTCTGTTACATGAATGTGGTAGGTTACGATCATAGC
>CAXABH010000066.1:0-8242 GCA_963966925.1 uncultured Rhodobacterales bacterium | reverse complement strand
GCAAACAATATCCTCAAAAATACCCCAAAAAACTTCTTCGATTGGAAAAATTAGGAATCAATGAGCAGGTGCAGACACTGCATCCAAAAGGCCACGCCCGCCATCAACTGTAACAACCTGACCCGTGACGAAACGCGACGCGTCCGACGCCAAATATTGAACCGTATCTACAATTTCGTTTGCAGATGCGATCCATCCCACTGGCGTGTGTTCTTCGATGTCTTTGCGCATCTCTGGATTATCTTTGAGTGTCGCCTGCAAGCTTGCGGACATAAGCGAGGCAAAAGCAACGGCATTTACACGAATACCACTGGATGCGTAAGCAAGTGCCAAAGAGCGCGTCATTTGATCCAACGCTGCTGTTGAAACAGAATAGCCCAGCAATTCTGGCTGCGCCCTTTGTGCTGCTAATGAACTAAGGTTTACGATGGTTCCAATACATTCATCATCGCGCACTTCGACTTGCTGTTTCATCCGCTTAGAAACTGCTTGTGACAAACGAAGCGCCGTTAGAACATTCTGTTCAATTAACGTTTCTACACTGCTATCTTTGTGATCGAACGCATCCGTATGCATCACCTGACGAGATGCATTTACCAATATATCAATCTGGTCGAAAGCATCGACGGTCGCGGACAATAAATTAGCAATCGTAAGACGTTCGCGTAAATCACCTGCAAAATAGGCAACATTTTGCCGCTCGGCGATATCTTCGATCTCTTTCTTTAGTCGCTTTTCATCCATATCGGCGAAAACAACATTTGCACCCTGTTCGACAAAATGGCGTGCTATGGCTAACCCAATGCCATTCGCAGCACCTGTGACGATAGCGGTTTTACCGTCGATTGAAAAACTCATGAAACGCTCCTTCGGATGCTTCTGATTTTAAAGGCAGCTTTATACTTTCCGCTTTGGCTTTGATGCATACAGAACTTTAAAGCGATTGTCTTTGATTACTTCGCTTACATTCTGGAACAATTCACTTAGGGGTTGCTCATAGGGTAAGTGGCGATTGGCAACTATGTAACAATCACCCTGTGGCTTAAGTGACCCCGCAGCAGATTTCATAAAAGCCACACCGATTTCTGGATCAGCCTTTCCAAAATTATGGAAAGGTGGATTCATAACAACTGTATCTAACGCATCATTTGAACGCCATCCGGTGGCATCCGCCCAAACAAATTCAACGTTAGCCGCAGGCACATTTACCTTTGCCATATCAAGCGCACGGCTGTCCGCCTCGACTGCAATAACACGCTTGGTGGGCATGTCATTGAGTTTGCGCGTCAAATATCCCCAGCCTGCGCCTAAATCTGCAACGACACCGTTTAAATTTGGTAATACTGAAAGCAGTAGCTGAGAAGCAGGATCAGCAGCGTCAGCCGAAAAAACACCTGCGCTAGTTTGAAATCCATCTTCCAAAAGTTTTGGGGTATCAACATAATCGGGCAATGCCACATCACCCGTAAACCATGCAATTTTACCATGCGCCTTTGAAACCGTACCCCCAAGGGATGTACGTTTGCGCAGATCCTTTAGAATTGGATCGATACCTGCATCCTTTTGCCCGTCGATAATCACCAACCCGCCAGGGGTGCATTGCAGCGCAGTTACAATCAAATGCCGAGCCAGAGCTTTTGCCTTTGGTAGTAAAACAACCGCCACATCGTAATCCATAGAAACGGATTGCACCACGTTGAACCCCGCCGACTGCAATGACAGCACTGAGGGCGCAAATGTTTGATGGACACTTAAAGAAAGATGTTTCAGCGCTGCGATCTGCTGAGGTGTCTCAGCATTAAAAACGATCCATCGTTTTTCACTAAGATGCGCGAATTCTTCCTCTACAAATTGGAAACGGGTGCTGAACAAGGCTGGCCTGTCTATTCTTTTTCCATAGTGCATTGCAACGGATGCTGATGTCGGCGTGAATAATCCATAACTTGTGCAACCTTTGTTTCAGCTATTTCATGACTGAAAACACCCACGACAGCGACACCTTTTTTATGAACGGTTAGCATAATGTCAAACGCCTGAGCGTGATTGAGACCGAAAAAACGTTCAAGAACAATCACAACAAATTCCATCGGAGTGTAGTCATCATTCAACAATAAGACTTTGTACAAAGGAGGGCGTTTCGTGCGCGTCTTAGGCTTTACCAAGACATCTGATTCACCATCGTTGTTTTTATCGTCACTTAATTTGTGCGCATATAGATCTTGCAAATCTACATCCCTAATCCAAGTTATGCCGAATGCTTTATATAGTTCATGTCCCACAAAGTAAAAGCGATAGTGTACCGATAATTTCCATGTCAAAAAATGGTCGCAAATCACACACCGGGGGCACATCAAAGATCGCAAATCAAAATTGCAGACCAAAATAACGTTTGTGTTTTTTCACAATGCTACCCCAATATGTTGATCAAACTATCCTAATTTTCCCAAAAACCGTTGAATCATAGTACTTTATCCAATGAACTAGATGTGATATACGATTTCTAAGCGTCAAAATAGGCGCATGAGGCAGTAAAGGAAATTTATCGTGTTCAGACGGCTCACATCGTCGGGCTTGGTTGTGGCGCGTATGCTTACCACACTTGTTGCGATCATCTTCACGTTTCAGATCACTTGGGCCGCTCCTTATGCGGCGATGGTCATGGACGCACGCAGTGGAAAAGTGCTGCATACAGAAAACGCAGATACGCGTCTTCATCCAGCTTCATTGACTAAAATGATGACCTTGTACGTGGTATTTGAGGCTGTTGAGAATGGCGAAATCACACTGGACACCAAAATACGGATTTCAAAAAAGGCCGCGGCTGAACCTCCGTCAAAACTGGGATTACGCTCAGGTCAGAGAATAAAACTTCGGTATTTAATCCGAGCAGCAGCCGTGAAATCCGCAAATGATGCCGCAACAGCACTGGGTGAGGCAATCGAAGGATCAGAGGCCGCATTCGCACGTCGCATGAACCGAACCGCCAAAGCGCTTGGGATGAAACGTACGACATTCAAAAATGCGCATGGTCTGACTGAAAAGGGCCACCTATCAACAGCGCGCGATATGACAATTCTTGGGCGACATCTGTTTTACGATTACCCCGATTATTACAATTTATTCTCCCGAATTCGCACACACGCTGGACTTCGTGAAGTTGCGAACACCAACCGACGCTTTTTGGGGAACTACCGTGGTGCTGATGGAATTAAGACAGGCTATACGCGCGCAGCCGGCTTTAACCTGGTGGCATCTGCTGAACGCGGTCAGGAACGCATAATCACGACGGTTTTTGGGGGACGCTCGACAGCAACACGCAACAAACGCGTCGCGCAACTGATGGATAAAGGGTTCAAATTGGCGCCAAGCCGCGTGGCGGTTCAAAAACCCAAACGCCCAGATTATGCAATTACATCTACTGACACGGGTTCCCGCCTTACAGGAAAAACCGTGCGCGTTAAAACCAATCGGCCCTATAGTCCGCGCCCAAAGCTACGCCCAACCGCAGTGATCCAACTCGCTAACTCGGATCTGAAAATTGGGATCGAAAGTGCGCTAAGCGAGGCACAAAATGCACGCATTGACATGGATCAAGATACCAAAGCACAATCAACACCAGTTTCCGTGAACATTGCGAAAATCGACACAACAAATGCCATTGCCGAAAGTTTAGGGCCAACAGTGGTTAGTCGATTATCAACATCAAACGGGGGACATTGGGGAATTAATGTTGGTCGTTTTAATACCAGATACGCAGCCGAAAAAATGCTACTGAAAACTGCGCTTGCGGAAATTGACGCATTGGATGGATCTCTGCGCAAAGTCCAGAAAAGCAGATTAGGGTTTGAAGCAACATTCCTGGGTCTGAGTGAGGCGCGTGCACTTCAGGCATGTACGCGATTAAGTGCGCGCAACATCGAGTGTTCAACGCTTTCACCGGGTTAAAATAGACTGTGAAACCTCGCCCCCGCTGGGATGATTAGGGCGCGGACAAAGACGCAATAAAGAAATCTACTGCCAAATTCGTATACCAATTGTCAGACCGATCCAAATCCCCAGTGCAAATAAGATCATCAATTCCATTTTCTTATCTTTAAAATTAAACATAATCACTCTCGTTTGCTACAGATAGTAATGATCGCCCCAGCCTTGACTGGAGCGATACTTTTGCTTAAGGCCAGATGCGCCCACCGATTGTTAATCCAATCATAACACCAATTGCAAACAATGGCCAAGCGCCACCAGAAACTTCACTCACATCATTCTCATCAAGATTCGTGATGTTCGCTTCATTCGAAAAATTTGCCCAATTCTATGATTAGGCATTTTACCCAACAACAGGGGCAGATTTGAACCTGCAATACATCAGCACCCCGACGATCCAGTATCCGTGAATGCAAACAATCTGATGATTGTTTAAATCATTGCAGCGTCAATCAACGCTTTGGTGTAGTCCGTCGTTGGATTGGCGAAAATTTGTTCGGCAGCACCCTCTTCGATGATATCGCCACGCTTCATCACCATGACGCGATGCGACATCGCGCGAACGACTTTCAGATCATGACTTATAAAGATATACGCCAAACCATATCTGCGCTGAAGATCGCGCAATAGATCAACAATTTGCACCTGCACCGTCATATCGAGGGCTGAGGTAGGTTCATCCAAAATGACCAATTTCGGGCGCAGCACCATCGCACGTGCGATTGCGATACGCTGGCGCTGCCCTCCTGAAAATTCGTGCGGGTAACGATGCATCATCGCGGGATCTAAACCCACCTCAATCATGATGTCGCGCACTTTTTGCTCAATTGTGGTATCATCGCCTATGCGATGCACTTTCAGCCCTTCTGCGATCACCTGTGCGCAGGTCATACGAGGAGAAAGGGAACCATATGGATCCTGGAAAACGATTTGCATATCCTGGCGTAAATTCCGCAATTCACGTTTCGATAGTTTCGCCAGCGAACGGCCTTCAAACTTTGCCTCCCCCTCAAAGGAAATCAGTCGCATCAGCGCCATTGCAATTGTTGATTTCCCCGAACCACTTTCGCCAACGATCCCAAGCGTTTCACCCGCGCGCAGTTCAAAATTTGCCTGATTAACGGCCTTTATATGACCCACGGTACGGCGCAGCAAACCACGTTGAATTGGGAACCAGATCCGCATTGAATCAGCGCTTGCAACCACGGGCGCGGATGCGTCAATTTCATCTGGTGATCCTACCGCATGTGCGGATAGCAATTTCTGCGTATAGGGGTGTTGCGGGGACGTGAACACTTTTTCAACAGTGTCATGTTCAACGATGTTGCCGTCTTTCATCACGTAAACACGATCAGCAATCCTGCGCACAACAGCCAGATCATGGGTGATGAACAACATTGCCATGTTCTCTTTTTCTTTTAGGTCTTTCAACAAATCCAGAATTTGCGCCTGGATTGTCACGTCTAGGGCTGTTGTCGGTTCATCGGCGATAAGTAGTTTGGGACCATTTGCCAGCGCCATCGCAATCATCACACGCTGCCGCTGACCGCCTGATAATTGGTGTGGATAATCCGATAACCGTGTCTCGGCATCCTGAATGCCAACACGTTCCAATAATTGCAAAATCCGCGCGCGTGCGACTGTACCAGTGACACCTTGATGAAGTTCCAATGACTCGCGCAACTGTTTTTCAATGGTGTGCAACGGATTAAGCGAGGTCATCGGCTCTTGGAAAATAAAGCTAACCTCGTTCCCCCGCAACTGACGCAGTCCAGCTTCATCATGATGCGAAATATCTTGACCGTTGTAATGTGTTACACCTGAAATCTGTGCGATACGTCCCAAAAGTTTCATCGAACTTAACGCTGTTACGGATTTTCCCGAACCGCTTTCCCCAACCAACGCGACAACTTCACCTGGGTTAATGTGGTAACTGACACCGTTTACAACAGTCAGAGAACGACCCTCTTGAGAGAATGAAATGTTAAGGTTTTCAACAGAAAGAACTGGAGTCATTTGAATGTCTTTCTTGGATCAAACGCATCGCGCACGCCTTCGAAAATGAAGACCAATAGTGCAAGCATGATGGCAAAGGTAAAAAAGGCCGTGAACCCCAGCCATGGCGCCTGTAGATTTTGTTTCGCTTGCAATGTTAATTCCCCCAGCGACGGCGCTGTGGTCGGCAATCCAAAACCCAAGAAGTCCAAACTTGCCAAACCCGCAATTGTGCCTGTCACAATAAACGGCAGCATGGTCAATGTGGCGACCATGGCATTCGGCAGCATGTGGCGGAACATAATTGTCCAATCGCTGACACCCAATGCGCGGGCTGCCCGTACATATTCCAAATTCCGCGCACGCAAAAATTCTGCGCGTACAACACCGACAAGTCCCGTCCATCCAAACAGGATCATCAAAAAAACCAAAAGCCAGAAACTTCGCCCCAAAATCGCAAACATAATTATAATCACGTATAGCGAGGGCACAGCCGACCAAATTTCAATGACGCGCTGCAGGATCAAATCAGTCAAACCACCAAAAAACCCCTGAATAGCCCCCATTATTATTCCAATGATGCTGGACAACGTGGTGACCAAAATTGTGAATAGTATGGATAATCGGAACCCATAGATCACGCGCGCCAAAACGTCTCTTTTGGTGTCATCTGTTCCTAACAAATTCTGTGAATTGGGGGGCAGTGGCGCAGCACCAGGGCGATCAACAGGCGTATTATAGGAATATGGAATCAACGGCCACATCAACCAACCCTGTTCAAAATCAGCCCCCGAATAAGACCCCGCGGAAATTTCGTCCATAATCTCATACGGAATATCAAAACAATCGATTGCGCCGCCCGACTTGATCAAACACTGCACTTCTGGGTCGCGGTAAACCGCTTCTGTTTTGAAATCCCCGCCAAAGCGTGTTTCAGGGTAAAAGTTGAAGATTGGTGTAAAATACTCACCCCGATACTGCACCAAAATGGGTTTATCGTTGGCGATGAATTCAGCACAAAGGGAAAGCGCAAATAGGACACTAAATATGATCAGTGACCAAAACGCGCGGCCATTTGCACGAAAATTTTTCCATCGACGTTGATTGAGTGGTGACAGTTTCATCATCCTTCACGCCCCTCAAAATCGATGCGTGGATCGACGAAAACATACATCAAATCCGACAGAATCCCGATCACAAGCCCCATAAGCCCAAAAATGAACAGCGTGCCAAAAATGACTGGATAGTCCCGCGCCACCGCTGCTTCAAACCCAAGACGCCCCAACCCATCCAAAGAAAAGATGGTTTCGATAATCAAACTTGCACCAAAGAACACGCCAACAAACACCGCTGGAAAACCTGCAATGACAATCAGCATAGCGTTGCGGAAAATATGACCATAAAGAACCCGCGACTCGCTTAATCCCTTGGCCTTAGCCGTCATTACATACTGTTTTTGGATCTCATCCAAAAAGCTATTTTTCGTCAGAAGTGTTAACGTCGCAAACCCCGAAATCGTAGAGGCAATAACGGGTAATGCAATGTGCCAGAAGTAATCAGCAATTTTACCCAGCAGAGACAATTCAGCAAAGTTATCCGAATACAGTCCCCGAAGTGGAAAGATTTGATAATATGATCCGCCCGCGAATAGCACCAATAGGATAATTGCGAACAAAAACCCCGGAATGGCATAGGCCATAATGATAATTCCACTGGTCCATGTATCAAAACGCGTTCCGTCATTCACTGCCTTTCGAATACCCAATGGGATCGACACCAAATAGGCAATCAGCGTTGACCAAAGCCCCAGTGAAATGGAAACAGGCATTTTTTCCAGAACAAGGTCAATCACGCTAATTGAACGGAAATAGCTTTCTCCGAAATCAAGGCGGATGTAGTTCCAAATCATATCCAAAAAGCGTTCCAGCGGTGGCTTATCGAAACCAAACTCTTTCTCAAGTTCGGCGATAAACTCGGGCGGAAGTCCGCGCGCACCAATATAGTCGGTGGTTCCTGAACTATTGGCAGCAGTTTCGGAACCGCCACCAGAAATCGCCTCGAATACATCTCCTTCGCCCTCTAAATTGGCAAGGATCTGTTCAATCGGCCCGCCCGGAACAAACTGAACCAAGGCAAAGTTGATTACCATGATCCCCAATAGCGTTGGAATAACCAGCAACAGCCGGCGAAGGATATAAGCCCCCATTGTTTACCTCAAAACGCCTTTGGCCTTAAGACCGGCGGCTTTTTCGGCGTTGTACCA
>CAXABH010000065.1:0-8268 GCA_963966925.1 uncultured Rhodobacterales bacterium | reverse complement strand
TTGGCGAGGCTGCGTTTGGCCATGTCATTATTGTGTCTGCGGTTGACCTTTTGGTTTTTGGCTCCATCGTCGTCATGGTTATCGTTGGAACGCGTGATGGCCGAATGAGTTTGGGGATCATACGTGTTTTGATCGTTGGGCTATTAAAAAATCCAATGATCTTGTCGATTGTTGCTGGGCTATTGTGGGCTGCATTTTCATGGCCAATCCCGCAACCTGTGAATGAATTCATGACTATTCTAGGCTCTGCTGCAACGCCAGGGGCACTGTTTGCAATTGGCGCATCGCTGGCATCAAAATCCGCTGAACGGATTGAGGTTGCGGGGTGGTTATCCATTTGTAAACTGATTTTACATCCCGCGGCGATTGCGTTTTGCGCCCTTTATCTGTTCGAGGTTGATCCATATGCCGCGGCGGTCATGATTGCGGCAAGTGCGCTACCCGTTGCAGGAAATGTATACATTCAGGCCCAACATTACGGTGTCGCACCTCAGCGGGTTTCGGCGTCAATTCTGGTTTCGACGGCGTTTAGCATCGTTACGGTGTCGGCTGTGATCGCTTGGGTCAGCGTACTTTACGCTTAAATCATAAAACAAAACCGTGCTTTGACGTTACATCCGTGGTGTAAACAGAGGCAAAGTTATGATTCTGGTAATCGCTCTTGAGTATGGGGTGAGAACCATCCATGCAAAATGAAATACGAGGGATTGGAAATGGAAACTTTGTCCGAGAATAAATGCTTTGGCGGAACACAGGGCGTATATCGTCACGCATCCAAAGCGTGTCAGTGCGATATGACTTTTGCAGTGTTTCTGCCAGAACAGGCCGCGGATGGCCCTGTGCCGGTTCTGTGGTATTTGTCTGGGTTAACCTGTACGCATGAAAACGCAATGGTCAAAGCAGGCGCGCAGGCTTGGGCAGCAGATGCCGGGATTGCATTGATTTTCCCTGATACTTCCCCGCGTGGTGAAGGCGTGGGTGACGATGGGGCATATGACCTGGGACAGGGGGCTGGGTTTTATGTGAACGCGACCCAAGATCCATGGACCCCTCATTTCCAAATGTGGGATTATGTCAGTGCCGAATTGCCGTCGCTTATCGCCGAAAATTTCAACATCGACATGTCACGCCAATCCATCACGGGTCATTCCATGGGTGGACACGGGGCGTTGACACTGGCCCTGCGTCACCCTGGGCATTACGCATCCGTGTCTGCATTTGCGCCGATTTGTAATCCGACCCAGTCGGAGTGGGGGCGCAAGCAACTGGGCGCCTATCTGGGTCAGGATGAAGCAGCATGGGCAAAACATGATGCGACTTGCCTGATGCGTGACAATGGTATGGATTGCCCGGTATTGATTGATACGGGCACGTCCGATCAATTCTTTGATCTGTTGGGAACGGCGGCATTTGCGTCTGCGGTTGCGGACCAAAAGATGGCGGCGACCATTCGCCTGCAGGATGGATACGATCACAGCTATTTCTTTGTGTCGACCTTCATGCCCGATCACATCAATTTTCACGCAAACGCGCTGTTTGGGACAAGTGCGTAAAATACCAAACGAATAGGACTACCATGGACTACGATCTTATTGTCATCGGAAGCGGCCCGTCTGGTCGCGCAGCAGCCATTCAGGCAGGAAAGCTAAAGCGCAAGGTTTTGGTGATTGATCGAAAATCTAGATTGGGTGGTGTATCAGTTCACACTGGAACAATCCCGTCAAAAACATTGCGTGAAACGGTGCTAAACCTGACAGGCTGGCGGGAACGCAGTTTTTATGGCCGTTCCTATCGCGTCAAAGATGCGATCGCTGCCGAGGATTTAAAGGCGCGTTTGCACAAGACACTGGATTATGAAGTGGATGTTCTAGAACATCAATTCAATCGAAACTATGTCGAGACATTGAACGGTTTTGCCCGATTTGAAGACAAAAATACACTATGTGTCGACACAGAGGCGGGCGATACGCTGCGTGTGACGGCTCATAAATTCGTGATCGCCACAGGTACCAAAACATTCCGTCCTGATTGGATTCCGTTTAACGGAAAAACCATTGTGGACAGCGATGACTTTCTTGAAATTGATCATCTGCCGCGCAGTTTGACAGTCATCGGTGCAGGGGTGATTGGGGTTGAATATGCCACTATGTTCGCAGCCCTAGATATTCGTGTGACATTGATTGAACCACGGGACAGTTTTCTGGATTTCGTGGATAAGGCCACGATCCGAGAATTCGCCCATCATATTGGTGAAAATGGTGTTGATTTGCGTCTAGGCTCTGCCGTGGACAAAGTAGAAGATGCCGGCAATCACGTGGAAGTAACGTTGGACAATGGACGCCATGTGCGCTCTGAAATGTTATTGTTTGCGGCAGGGCGCATGGGTGCAACTGATCGTTTGAATTTGACGGCGATTGACCTGAAAACAGATCACCGCGGCCGGATCGAGGTGGATCGGACAAACTACCAAACATCTATCCCAAATATTTATGCGACGGGGGATGTGATTGGGCATCCAAGCCTGGCGTCTACATCAATGCAGCAGGGGCGCATTGCGGCCTGTCATGCGATGGAAACACCCACACTGAAAGAAAGCCCATGGTTTCCATATGGTATTTACTCAGTGCCCGAAATATCAACCTGTGGCATGTCCGAAGAGGACCTAAAGGAACGCGGGATCGCTTATGAAGTTGGCGTGGCACGGTTTCGTGAAACCTCGCGTGGGCATATTGCAGGCGTTGAACATGGAATGTTGAAAATGTTGATCAGCCTAAAAACAAGGCGTCTTTTGGGTGTGCAGATTGTGGGAGAGGGGGCAACCGAATTGATCCACATTGGTCAGGCTGTAATGAACCTAAAGGGCACAGTGGATTACTTTATCGAAAACACCTTTAACTATCCCACTTTGGCAGAGGCCTATAAAATTGCAGGTTTAGACGCGTTTAATCGTATGCCTATTCCTGATGAATTCAGGGTGCCGCATTCCCCAGAAAAGGACGCAAAATAGGCATCTGTTTCACGTCGGTATAACGTCGGTGTTACGTCGGTGCCTGGAGTGATTTCGCCAGACAGTTTTTATGGGCGCGCAATCCACGCATCATTGTTGGCGACCTGATGCATTAGCACTTGCTCATCTGATCCATCCCCGTTTCTATAGAGAGGGGAGGACAGCAGATGAGCGTTGTGCAAATTTCATTTGAGGAAGGTCAAGCGAACCTAGATTGGTTGGGTCTGTGTCAGGCGTTTGATCGGGGGCATACATTGCTTCGTGCCGAAATTTCGGACACGTTCCTTTATCGTGGTGGCGACACCTTACTCAACCGGTCTGCTTGGATTGATGGCCTTGGGTTGGCAGTGAAATGTGCAACTGTTTTTCCCGATAACCCAAAAAACAATCGCCCCATGATCAACGGCGGCGTCAGCCTGTTTTCAGATGAAACTGGCGCGCTTTCTGCCCTGGTTGATTTTCATCTTGTGACCAAATGGAAAACGGCTGGCGACAGTTTATGTGCCGCATTGAAACTAGCGCGGCCCAATTCCAGACGCATTCTTATTGTTGGCGCTGGGACGGTTGGGCATTCTTTGCGGGCGGCTTATGGCGCAGGGTTCCCAGATGCGGAATTTGTGATTTGGAATCGTAACGCTGCAACCGCCGAGGCCTTTGCCGCGCAATATCCAAACACACGCGCAGCGCAGGATTTGCCATCCGCTGTAAAAGACGCTGACATCGTTACATCCGCCACGATGAGCACGACACCCGTTTTGAACGGAGAATGGTTTCAACCGGGTCAGCATATTGATTTGATCGGCGCCTATCGTCCCGATATGCGCGAGGTGGATGATCAGGCGCTGCTGCGCTCATCGGTTTTTGTGGATAGCTATGCAACAACGCTGGACCACATTGGCGAACTGAAAATACCCTTGACCAAGGGGGTCATCACACCTGAGCATGTCCGCGCGGATTATTATCAGGCCGCTAATTTCAAACGCAGCACGCAGGATGAAATCACACTCTTTAAAAACGGGGGTGGCGCGCATTTGGATTTGATGACAGCGGATTATATTCTGCAACAATGGAAGGCAGCGCAATGATGCTGTTCGTTATTGTTATAGCTATATTGATTACCCCATTCGCCTTGGAATGGCGCAGAATACCGATGGATGCACAGGCACGTGCGGATGCGCCGGGCGACTTTGCGCCGCTGTCCAATGGCATTACCCATTACAAATTTTATGGCCCCGTTGATGGTCCATTGGTTGTTTGCGTGCATGGGTTAACCACCCCCGCTTTTGTTTATGAAGGATTGGCCAAGCGTTTGGTGAAACGCGGGTATCGTGTGTTGGTCTATGATCATTATGGGCGCGGATATTCGGACCGCCCGAAAGGCGATCAAAATCGCGCGTTTTTCGTATCCCACCTAGAAGAGTTGTTGGCACATTTGAACATCGGCGCACCCTTTGATCTGGTTGGGTATTCGATGGGCGGATGGGTTGTTACCGCCTACGCTGCAATCCATCCTAAGATGATCAAGCGGTTGTTTTTGCTTGCCCCTGCAGGCATGGGGCATGAATTGGGGTGGACTGCAAAATTGGTGCGGGATGTGCCCATCATTGGGGATTGGGTATTCATGGCAACATATGCCGCCCTACATCGCCGCGGTTGCGAGGTTGAACGCGCCTTGGACACCACTGTCCCCTTTGTCGTGGATCGCCAACAAAAGGAATTACAGTATCGTGGTTTTATTCCATCTGTATTGGCATCCTTGCGCGGTGCATTGGCGAACGACACGAAAGAGGATCATCAGCGCATCGCCTATCACGACTTGGATGTACGTGCTGTCTGGGGGGGCGATGATGTGGTGATTCCCCTTTCGGCTAAAGACCAGCTTGAGGTTTGGAACCCAAAGGTGCGCCATCACGTGATTGCGGGGGCAGGCCATGGCGTCACCTATACCCACACCGATGATATGATGGCCGCGTTTGATTAGACGGTTTGTGCGCTGCGCTTTTCGTTAACGGGCAAATGAATGAGTGCGCTGAACGCGCCCACACCCACGCCCACCCACCAAACCAGTGTGTAATCGCCAGTAACGTCATACATCCTACCGCCTAACCAGACACCTGCGAAACTGCCCAATTGATGGGAAAAGAATACGATACCATAAAGCGTCCCCATATAGCGCAGTCCATAGATATGTGCGATCAAACCGCTTGTTAGGGGAACTGTCGCCAACCAAAGTGATCCCATAGCCGCAGAAAAGATAAGGACCGTTGTCGGTGTCATTGGTGTCATAATGAACCACGCCGCAATCACTGTGCGCCCCGCGTAGATCGCGCTTAGCAGATATTTTTTAGTATAGCGTTTTCCCAAATATCCCGCCAGCAATGTGCCAAGGATATTGGTAAATCCAATCAATGAAATCGCAACGGCGCCCAAGGCAGATGTGGTGGTGATGCCCATGGAATGCAGCGCCCCACCTGGCATAATTGGTCCGCATAATTCGGTAACGCATGCGGGAAAGTGCGCCGTAACAAAGGCCAACTGATACCCACAACTAAAGAAGCCTAGAAAGATCATGGTATAGCTGGGACCCCTTAGTGCTTTTACTAGGATCTCACCCATGCTTTCCTCTAACTCTTGGCGGGTTGCGGGCTTGGGGCTTTTCATCATGGGAAGGGAAAGCAGCGTAAATAGGATCATCGCTGCAAAGACGATGAATACGTTTTGCCAACTCATCAAAGTTAGTAAATATTCCGCCAATGGTGCGCCGACGACCTGACCTGCGCTGCCCGCTGCTGTTGCAATTGCCAAGGACATCGAGCGATGTTCATCACTGCTTGCGCGGCCAACGACGGCTAAGATCACGCCAAATCCTGTTCCTGCAACACCGAAACCAACAAGGATTTCGTACATTTGGTGCGCTTCGGGTGAGACGGCGAAAGATGACAGGACAAGACCCGCGGCATACATCAGCGCGCCTAAAATGATCGCCTTGCGATCACCGACGCGTTCCGCGATTGCCCCAAAAATCGGCTGGCCGATCCCCCAAGCAAGGTTTTGGATCGCGATCGCCAGTGAAAATTCCGACCGCAACCACCCGAACCCTTCGGCAATAGGGATTTGAAACACACCAAAAGAGGCGCGGATCGCAAAACTGACGATAATGATAAAACATCCAACCAACAGGACGGGTGTGAATAAAGAAGCCTTTGGTTGCATGCCGCTCTCCAAACATGGTGGTTGCATCATGCGTGTGACAGCCAAGTCGTAAACGCAAGTGGTTTTTGGTAAGTGTCAAAGTTTCGTAGCGGTCTTTCCATCAATTAGGTCAATCTGCGGAAAAATCCCGGATAGACACAATGTTTGGAGCATCATCAAGTAGTGGTTCAATGTTAAGAGATTGGATCAGGTCAGAATATGCGCTGTGTTCTACCGATGGCCCGAATAAGTCGCCAGAACAATGTTCAATGCCCAATTCAATGACGACTTTTAGCTGTCCTTTGGTGGCGATATTCGTCGCTGCTATTTTGATGTCGAATTTACGCAACAGCTTAACAATGGGTGTGATGCGTTCCTGCACCCTGCGGTCATTGGTAATATCTTCGATAACTTGTCCCGATAATATAATCTCATCTATTGGCAGCTGAGTGATTTGCAGAACGTTAAAATCATCAAGATTGTCCACATCCAATGCAATAGAAATACCTATTTCACGTAGATAGTGCAGATTGTTGATCACAGTTGCCCGCGATGTTCGTGCGAGCAAGTTTTTTGCAGAAAGCGCGATCACCATTTTTATTGACGGGTATTTTTGTAATTCGTCTGAGACGTATAGGAGCATAGAACGATGCTCTACAATTCGGCTTCGTGAATGCCAGTAAACCTGTTTCGAGTTTGCGGCCTTAGCAGATGTTAGTAACTCCTGCACCATAGAAGAGAAAATGTAGTCATGATTTCGCTTCATGATGATCTCTAAAAATTGGCTGCGATAGACATCAAATAATAGATTTTCCTTATCCGCGCGCTGCCAACTTAACTTAACATCGACACCTGCAACGCTAGCAGTGCGCAAATTAATCACAGGTTGCATGGTGTATTGGAACTCTTTAGTTGTTAATCCCGCCTCAACATCTTTTTGGGTGATGAATGCGCCTTGTGCATCTAATAGTCGGATGAAATTGTCATTGGCTATTTGAATTTGGCTTTCGCCCTTTTTGTGGGCTGCGTCCAGTGCGCGCTGACATAGGTTCAGCGCTTCATTTAAATCTTGATTGATTGCTAGTTTGGCAATGCCGATGCTGATCGACTGCCGAACGGAATATCCGTTGGCATTAATTGTGAATGTCCCAACTAAGTCTTTCAGACGCTCTGCAAAGTTCAGCGCATGAGTTTCATCTTTCCACTGTTCTGCGATCATGAAAACATCACCGCTTAGCCGGTAAATAACGCCGTTGTCCCCCAATTCGCCCAAGAGCATCTTGGATAAAGATTTTAGGTATGTATCTCCTACTTGGTTTGAGTAGGCCTGATTAATCATCGTCAAGTGATCGATCCGACACATAAACAGACAATAGTCCATGTCGCGCATTTTTGTTTTTACAGAAAATTCGTTCAAAAATGCGGGCCTGTTGCGTAGACCTGTTAGTGTATCGATATAGGCCTGTCGCTGTAGTTTTTCGTTCGTATTCTTTGCGTCAGTTTGATCCTGCAGCACCACGTATCTATATACCTCGCCCGCATCTGTTTGGGTGTGTCTATAGCTGGCTTTCAAATGTAGTAATTTTCCATCAAACGTCCGGGTGCTGTATTCTTGGTCGATTAATTTTCCATCTTCCAACTTTGG
This sequence comes from uncultured Rhodobacterales bacterium, assembly GCA_963966925.1. GTDB lineage: Bacteria > Pseudomonadota > Alphaproteobacteria > Rhodobacterales > Rhodobacteraceae > HIMB11. Next base: position 424 of record CAXABH010000065.1, on the reverse strand, counting down.
CGCGTACTTTTTTCGTGCCCCGCGGATCCGTCAAACCCTTCGGGGTCCCACATGCGAAAATCCAAAACATCGTGGCCAATCATTTCATCGGCGGATGCCCCGAATATATCACGTGCAAACGCCTCGGAAATTTCGACTACTTTATAATCCCGGTCCTGTACTAAAAAATAATGTGGTCCATTCCTAACCAATGTATTCAGGAGTTGTGACTGTTCTTGTGTTTGTTCGACCAATGCATTCATTTTTGTCTGTGACAAAGTCCGCACAGTTAAAATCAAAATTGTGGCGAAAGATAATGTGGTGACAACAACGTAGGCTGTGATGCCGGTGTGCGTCCACACTGCGTATTGCAATATAATTGATGCGTTTGCCAACAATTGCAGTCCACCAATCACGATGGCGTGTGGAAAAATTAATGCTAATC
>CAXABH010000064.1:0-8366 GCA_963966925.1 uncultured Rhodobacterales bacterium | reverse complement strand
GCCATCCTTTGCGGCCAGGATTTCTTGGACGGACCGGTGGTCGTGGCGTTTGCAGGCATAAAAACCGTGAAAAGCTATGGTTTGGAAAAAAAATCCATCGACCGTTTTAATGCGTCGGTTGATTGTCTGGAAAACCGCATCTTTTCGATTGCACGTGTCAGTGCGGCGACAGTGCCTATTATGGAATTTCTGGGCGGGCTAGTGATCGGTGCATTTGTGGTATACGCCGCATGGCAAACAATCACGCACGGCAAAACACCTGGTGAATTCACAGCATTTATCACAGCATTTTTGATGGCCTATCAACCCGCTGAAAAGGTATCTAAATACTGGGTCGAATTGCAGCGGTCCTTGGTTCAAACAGGAAATATGTATGAAATTTTGGATGCACCTGCAGCCTTGGTCGCGGATGGCACCATTGGCAAATCAGATCTGGGAACGGGTTTGACACTAAGTAATGTTGGCTTTTCCTACGATGGGGCCAAACCTGCTTTGTCTGACATATCTTTGGATATCGCGGGTGGGGAAATATTGGGCGTTGTTGGGCGTTCGGGTGCTGGTAAATCAACCCTAATCGATTTGGTAATGCGCTTTTACGATCCGACAGAAGGGCATATTGCGTTTGGTGGCCACGACCTGTGTCAGATCAAACGCGCGGATTTAAAGGATACAATTGCACTTATCTCTCAGGATGTGTTTTTGTTTGACGGAACAATCCGTGATAATATTCGTGATGGTCATCCTGGGGCAAGTGATGCAGAAATTGCAGATGCTGCCGAGCGTGCTGCGCTTGATGTTGTGCTGCTTGACCTGCCAAATGGTTTGGATACAATCGTTGGCGCCAATGGTGCAAATTTATCTGGTGGTCAAAAGCAGCGCGTTGGAATTGCGCGCGCAATGATAAAAGATGCAAAATTATATATCTTTGACGAAGCCACCAGTGCGCTGGATGTCGAAAACGAACGGCGCATAATGAAAAATCTTGTCAAACACACAAGCGATGCAACGGTTTTGTTCATAACGCATCGCCCAGCAACCTTGGAATATGTGGACCGTGTTTTGTTCTTGGATCAGGGGAAAGTCGCAGGTTTAGGCAAGTATGACGCGTTGTTGAAAGATAACTCCGCATTTAAAGCGTTGTTCCTGGGCTAATTTTCAGATTCCTCTGGTTCACTTGGTGAAACAGGTAAAACAATTCCAATCATCGTCGTTAGCAAGCCTGAAGAGTTTTGATTTACAACAGTCGGCATGGTTTTTGCCAACTGTAGTTGATTGAAGTGATCGATCATTCGAAAGGTTTGCGAAATGTTAAAAAACATATCTATCGCCAAAAAGCTTCCGATGCTTTTTGCAGCGGTGACGACAGTATCCGTCGCCATCGTTGGCGTGATGTCGTACGTGCAGATGTCAAATACAATTGAAAACGACGCTATCGCCAAAGTGATTGCGGTTGAAGAAACTATGGGGCATGCTCTGGATGATCAGTTTCATTTGATTGATGCTGATCTGCGCGTTCTTGGGAATTATAATCAAACGCGCGATGCTATGGTACGTTTGAACGCGGGTTTTGAAAATTTGCGGAAAGAGGGTGAGAACCCTTCACGCTATTTACAAGATGCCTATTTGACCAATAGCCAATACCCCATCGGTCAACGTCATCTGGCCGATAAAGCGGATGACAAATCCTACTATACAAAATTTCACGAAAAATATCATGATGTATTCCGTCGTTTTATGTTGGAATATAACTACTATGACGTTTTCCTAATCAACAATCAGGGCGATGTTGTTTATTCTGTTTATAAGGAAAACGACTTTGCGATGAACGTTTCTGGCCCCGGACTAAACGGCTCTGGGTTGCATAAGGCGTTTGAAGCAGCCTTGTTGAATGGTATTTCTTTCACTGACTTTAGCCCGTATGCACCCAGTGCCGGTGATTTGGCCGCATTTGGTGCGATCGAAGTTAAGGATAAATTCGGAGAAAATATTGGCGTTTTGGCAGTGCAACTTAAGCCAGACACATTTGCGAAAATTTTGTCGGACGATGGTGGATTTTCATTTGATACCAAATCGTTCATCTTAGGGCCGGATTACCGCATCCGTTTTGCACAAGGTGTAAAGCCCGATGATTTGGAAGCGAACCCAGAATTCTTTATCGGAACTGAGATTACTACTCAGCTTGCCAGCAAAAACAAAGGTTTTGCGATTGTGCCTAAACCAGGGACCGGTGAACGCATGATGATGGTGTTTGATAAACATAAACACCATGAAACAGAATTCACGCTTGTTTGGGAAATCAGTTACGACGATGCGATGAGTGCATTGACCCGTTTGCGCAATAATCTTCTTATTGTTGCATTTATCACGATCGCTTTTGTGACTGGCGTTGGGCTATTAATTGCGCGCTCGATTTCTGGTCCATTGCAAAATTTGCAAAAAGGTCTGCAACGTTTTGTTGCGACTGGGGACCTGACCATCCGTGTTGGCACAGATGCTAAGGATGAAGTGGGTTCATCAACCCGCGCTGTCGATGAAATCATGGCCATGACACAGCGATCAATGACGTCGATTGCCGATGGTAACAACACGGCGAATGAGGCTTCGACCAAAATGATGAACGCAGCCAAAGTAATGGCGGCAAATGCGGAAACACAGTCGTCATCGGTTGAAGAGTTGTCATCATCAGTTGAAGAAACCGAAAGCCAAGTGAACTCTAATGCTGCCTCGGCACGCGAAGCGAACGATTTGGTGGTTGGCACATCTGGTATCGTATCTGACGGTAAAGAGAAGATCACGCGCATGGTTGACTCGATGGATCGTATTAAACAGTCATCTGCAGATATTGCGAAAATCATTAAGGTGATTGATGAAATTGCGTTCCAAACCAACCTTCTTGCTCTGAACGCCGCGGTAGAGGCCGCGCGTGCGGGTCAGCATGGTCGTGGATTTGCCGTGGTTGCTGCAGAAGTTCGCAACTTGGCGGGTCGCTCGGCGAAAGCCGCCCAAGAAACATCAGAACTGATTGTTGGGTCCTCTAAGCGTGTCGACGCGGGTGTTGAAGTGTCAAATCAGGCGCGTGAAGCGTTTGATAAGATTGCGGATGACATTGCGCAGGTTACTGACTTGGTTGGTAAAATCACTCTTGCAAGTGATGAACAGGCGCGTGGCGTAACGTATATCAATCGCGCGATCCAAGAAATTTCGGATGCGGCTATGACGAACGCGGTACGGGCCGAAGAACTGACAGTGGTTGCCAATGAACTAAGCACGTCAACAGATGGTGTAAGCCATCAAATCGCGCGCTTTAACTTGGGTAATCCAGGCTCAGGTCGGCGTAGTCCGATAGCGTCGGCACCTGCTGCGGCTCCTGAACCCGTCGCTCCTGCGAACAATGCACCCGTTCCCAACGGTGCGATGATGAATGGGAGTTCCTCATCGGGTTTAGACGTCGATGAACGCGGTTTTGGTCGCTATTAACAGAAGCTAACTTTTGATTGATCTAAAACCGGGCACTTTGCCCGGTTTTTATATTTTGTCACACTCATTTCTAAAAAATGACATTTTTCAAGTATTTCTTATCTCACGGATGCGAGGTGAATATGAAATACAAATATATGTTGGTGGCACTGCTCACACAGTTAATTGCAACAACTGGTGTAGCAGAGACGGGTTATAAATATTTAGGCTATGGTCGACTTGTAACGAATGACCTGTTGGGTGATGGAAAAGATCGCTGGCGCACAGGTTCTGTGTCTGCGTTTCGGATGTATGTTCAAGATGGCGTTGATTTAAAACATCTTAAGCTGGGCGATGCAGTTGAATTGCGCTCACATTTTGAAGTGGTCGCTCCATCTGATCTTCAGGCGACCAATGGGGGTGATCGCCCATGGGGAGGGGCCATTTCATTGGGTTTGCACAGTCCCTTTCACTATGGTCCACTGCATATGTCGCTGGGTACAGATATTCACTTTATAGGAACGGGTTCTGGTCTGACACAGTTCCAGCAGGATCTTCACAAAGGGTTGGGGATTAAACAAGCGGGTGATTCCGTTGCTGATAACCAAGTCAATGATGAAACGGTGATTGGAGGTGCTGCAGAGGTGGCCTATCCAATCAGTCTGACACAGCGCGTCCAAGCACGCCCGTTTGGTGAAATGCGTGCTGGACTGGAAGATGTTGCGCGCGTGGGGGTTGATCTGTATTTTGGGGCACTTGGTGCCACGCCTGCGATGTCGCGCGATCCCGTAACAGGTCATCGCTATCCTGTGAACGTTGAACAAGCACAAGATCGCGGCATGCTATTTTCATTGGGTTACGATCATACGCATGTGGCAACGTCGAAATTTTTGCCTTCAGAGGCAAATGTAAAACATGAACCGACACGTTCACGTACCCGCATGGGTATGACGTTTAAACTTGGGTCATGGTCCGTTTTTGGCGGATTCACATGGATGGGCAAAGAATTTGAGGGTCAAGAGGGCGAACAGGTTTTGGGTTCTATTCGCCTCTTCAGTCGCTTTTAGTTTCGGTGGTCAGCGGTTATTATCGCTGAGATGAGTGCAATCGCTTCATCAGATGCCCAATCGGCATCCCCTAATAGGCGCCCAATCTCTTGACCTGATTGGGATATAATCAGGGTCGTTGGCAACCCAACAACCCCCATAGAGCGCGATAATGCGCCCTTGGGATCATTGTGCTGTGACAGATTTTGAACGCCAATTTTTGTGAAAAACGATTGAATGGAATTTGGACTATTGCGCATTGTCGCAATAGTGACGACTTCGAATGTATCGTCGCCTAGTTCGCTTTGTAGTTTGGACAGACTTGGCATTTCTTTGCGGCATGGTGCACACCACGTGGCCCAAAAATTCAGAACTACTGTTTTGCCACGATAGGTTGATAAATCTGTTTCCTGACCCGTTTCATCAAAATAAGCTACGGTACTGACCATTTCATCTGATTTGGCCCAAGCCAGTTTTCGCATGTCACCGGATTTCAGGGCATCAAATTGTGATGTGTCCATAGCAAACACGGTGTTTGCACCCAGACCCAAGGCCGTATAAAGAAGCAGTGACTTAAGAAATTTCATAAATCCTCCGAAAGGCGTCAACATGTCTGATACATCCTCGAACCAAATGTGGGGCGGCCGCTTTGCTTCTGGTCCAGATGCAATCATGGAAGCAATTAATGCATCAATCGGTTTTGACCAGCGTATGGCGTCCCAAGACATCCAAGGTTCAAGAGCCCACGCCGCAATGCTTGCTGCGCAGGGTATTTTGACAGATAGCGAAGCCGAGGCCATTCGGGAAGGGCTTCTCACAGTATTGTCAGAAATTGAAACAGGAAAATTCGAATTTTCTGCCGCGCTTGAGGACATTCACATGAATGTCGAAGCGCGCCTGAAAACTCTGATTGGCGAACCGGCAGGGCGTTTGCATACGGCGCGTTCCCGCAATGATCAGGTTGCGACCGATTTTCGTCTGTGGGTGCGCGATCAATATGACGCCTTGGATGATGCGATCACGGCGTTGATCCGTGCGTTTTTGGATCAGGCGCAATCGGGGTATGATTGGGTTATGCCCGGATTTACCCACCTGCAAACGGCACAGCCCGTCACCTGGGGGCATCATATGCTGGCCTATGTCGAAATGCTGGGCCGTGACCTAAGCCGTCTGCGTGATGCGCGCGCACGGATGAATGAATGCCCATTGGGGTCCGCGGCATTGGCAGGTACATCCTTCGATATTGACCGTCACATGACAGCTGCCGAATTGGGATTTGCGCGGCCTACATCAAATTCACTGGACGCCGTTAGTGATCGTGATTTTGCATTGGAGTTCCTATCGGTGGCGTCCATTTGTGCGATGCATCTTAGCCGATTTGCAGAGGAATTGGTGATTTGGTCCTCGGCCCAGTTCCGATTTGTGACATTGTCAGATCGCTTTTCAACGGGTTCATCCATTATGCCGCAAAAGAAAAACCCTGACGCAGCAGAATTAATTCGTGCTAAAATTGGACGTATTTTTGGGGCCAATGTTGCCTTGATGATGGTTATGAAGGGTCTTTCGCTGACTTATTCCAAAGATATGCAAGAAGACAAAGAACAGGTGTTTGACGCAGCTGATAACCTGATGCTGGCGCTTGCCGCCATGGAAGGCATGGTCAAAGACATGACAGCAAACCGCGACGCACTTGCCGCATCTGCTGGATCTGGTTTTTCGACAGCGACGGATCTGGCAGATTGGCTGGTGCGCGCGCTGAATATGCCATTTCGTGATGCCCACCACGTGACTGGATCGTTGGTTGCAGTCGCGGAACAGGCGGGATGTGATTTGGCTGATCTGAGCCTAGAGCAAATGCAATCTGTGCATGCCGCGATTAATGAGGATGTATACAACGTGCTGTCGGTCGAGGCGTCGGTTGCGTCACGGATGTCATATGGCGGAACAGCGCCTGCACAAGTCTTGGTACAAATTCAACGTTGGCGTGATCAGATATGAAACGTTTACTGATGACCCTTTCGCTTGCATTTTTGGTTTTTTCTTGCGGTGCTGATGGTGCGCCTTATCTCTCTGGTGAAGAAACAAGTGAATAAGTCAGCCAATCGCCGCAAATCAGGGTTTTACATGAATAGGATCACAAAATGAGTGCGCTACAATTTGCCAAGGGTATCTCACGCTTGGGAACAGAATCCGCCTTTACGGTTTTGGCGCGTGCTCAACAGTTGGCGGCCAGCGGTCAGGACATCATTAACCTAGGTATTGGTCAGCCAGATTTCAGAACACCTGAACATATCGTCCAAGCTGGGATCAAAGCATTAGAAGATGGTCATCATGGCTATACCCCCGCAAATGGTTTGCCCGTCCTGCGCGAGGCTGTCGCCGCGGATCTGGAAAAACGGCATGGCGCACAGGTGAATCCCGACAATGTGATTGTTGTACCGGGCGGTAAACCCACGATGTTTTTTGCGGTTTTGATGTTTGGCGAAGAGGGGGCAGAAATCATGTACCCCAACCCGGGCTTTCCAATCTATGAATCGGTCATCAAATATTCGGGCGCAACACCCGTACCTATCGCATTGAAAGAGGAAAACGGTTTCGCCTTTGACGCTGATACGGTTCTGTCACAAATCACAGAGCGCACGCGCCTGATCATCATCAACTCACCTGCAAACCCAACAGGTGGTGTAACACCAAAGGGTGAAATTGATAAACTGGTAGCGGTGTTGGCGAAACATCCACAAGTCGCCATCTTGTCCGACGAAATTTATTCGCAGATGTTGTATGATGGGCGTGAACACGTCAGCCTATTGAATTATCCAGAAATTCGCGATCGCCTGATTGTGCTGGATGGGTGGTCAAAAACATATGCGATGACGGGCTGGCGTATGGGATTTGCCGTATGGCCTGATGCCATGGTCGAACCGGTGACGCGTTTATGTATCAATGATCATTCATGCGTGAATGCATCTGCGCAATTTGCGGGTCTTGCGGCACTGACAGGGCCACAAGATGCGGTGATAGACATGGTTGCCCAGTTTGATGATCGACGCACAGCAATCGTTGCTGCGTTGAATGATCTGCCCGGTGTTACATGCACCGATGCTGCAGGGGCATTTTATGCGTTTCCAAATATAACACAGACGGGTCTGACTGCGGCACAAGCGCAGGACCTGTTTTTGGACAAAGCAGGGGTGGCAACGATTGCCGGGACCAGCTTTGGCGCACATGGTGAAGGCTATGTTCGGTTTTCCTATGCAAATAGCAAAGAAAACATTTTGCGCGCGATTGAACGTATTCGTGCGGTTCTATAACCACAGCGTGATGAATTAGGGTAAAAGTCCATGGATCACTTTTTATATAAAAACGGTGTGCTGCATGCCGAGGATGTTGCAATTCCCGAAATCGTAGCGTCAGTTGGTGCGCCGTTTTATGTATATTCGACAGCGACGCTGACCCGTCATTTTCAATTGTTTGACGATGCACTGGCGGACATGGATCATTTGGTGTGCTACGCGATGAAGGCCGCGTCAAATCAGGCGATTTTGCAAACTCTTGCGAAATTGGGCGCAGGTATGGATGTCGTTTCAGGTGGGGAATATGCCCGTGCACGCGCTGCTGGTGTTCCAGGCGATAGGATTGTTTTTTCAGGTGTTGGCAAAACACGTGATGAAATGCGAATGGCGCTGTCTGGTGGTATTCGCCAGTTCAACGTTGAAAGCGAACCGGAAATGGTTGTTCTGTCGGCTGTTGCGACCGAATTGGGGGTTAAGGCGCCGATCACGATCCGTGTAAATCCTGATGTTGACGCAAAAACGCACGCAAAAATTGCAACGGGTAAATCGGAAAATAAATTTGGTATCCCAA
>CAXABH010000063.1:0-8377 GCA_963966925.1 uncultured Rhodobacterales bacterium | reverse complement strand
TGCGCTGCGACGCGCAACACCTTCGGTCACGATACAACCTGCGACCTTTCCAACGCCAGAAACTTTGAACACTTCTTTGATAGAAGCGTAGCCGATAAAGTTTTCACGGATTTCGGCAGACAACAGTCCACTTGCTGCGGCGCGTACATCATCAACCAAATCGTAGATGATCGAGTAGTACCGAATTTCAACGCCTTTTTGGTTCGCAGAATTACGTGCAGATGCATTGGCACGCACGTTAAATCCGATGACGGGTGCACCCGATGCTTCGGCTAAGCCGACATCGGTGTCCGTAATCGCACCCACACCATAGTGTAGGACGCGCACACGGACTTCGTCATTACCGATTTTTTCCATCGCCTGTACAATCGCTTCGGCTGAACCTTGTACGTCAGCTTTCACCAAAATCGGCATTTCAGTTAGGTTTTGGTTTTCTTTCGCGCGCGCCATTAATTGTTCAAGCGTTGTTGCCGCGCCTGCGGCTGCACGCTTTTCTTTCGCAAGATCGATCCGGTAATCGGCAATTTCACGCGCTTGTGCCTCTGTATCGACAACGTTCAAAACGTCACCCGCTTCTGGTGTGCCGTTCAGGCCAAGCACTTCTACAGGTACAGATGGTCCTGCTTCCTTAACGCGCTCGCCTTTGTCATTAATCAGCGCACGGACTTTACCCCATTGTTCACCAACAACGAAAATGTCACCCTGTTTCAGCGTTCCTTTTTGAACCAAAACAGTGGCAACAGGACCGCGCCCAACATCAAGCTGTGCTTCGATGACCGCACCTTGCGCCGCGCGTTTTGGATTGGCCTTAAGCTCTAGAATTTCCGCTTGCAACGCAATCGCTTCCAGCAGTTGATCCAAACCAGTTTTGGCCAAGGCAGACACTTCGACGTCTTGGACATCGCCTGACATTGCTTCTACGATGACTTCGTGCTGCAATAGTTCCGTACGCACTGTGTCCGGGTTTGCATCTGGTTTGTCACACTTGTTAATCGCAATGATCATCGGAACTTTTGCAGCTTTTGCGTGATTAATCGCCTCGATCGTTTGGGGCATGACGCTATCGTCAGCTGCAACAACCAAAACCACAATATCCGTCACTTGGGCACCACGTGCCCGCATCGATGTAAACGCGGCGTGACCAGGTGTATCCAAGAATGACAGCAGCGACCCATCTGGCGCTGTCACCTGATACGCGCCAATGTGCTGGGTGATACCACCGGCTTCACCTGAAACCACGTTCGCCTGTCTGAGTGCATCCAAAAGTGAGGTTTTACCATGGTCCACGTGACCCATAATCGTAATTACAGGTGGGCGTGGTTGAAGATCTTCGTCTGCATCTTCGACTTCGTTGATGACGTCTTCAACATCTGCATCAGATACCCGGACAATTTTGTGCCCGAATTCTTCGATAATTAATTCGGCGGTATCCGCGTCAATAGACTGGTTTTGTGTAACCATCATGCCCATTTTCATGAGTGATTTTACAACTTCCGCTACGCGTTCCGCCATCCGGTTCGCAAGCTCTGAAACCACGATCGCTTCTGGCACTTGCACGTCACGGACAATCTTTTCGCGCTCTTGGGATTCACCCATCGCCTTTTGACGCGCGCGCTCTTGTTTACGGCGCATCGATGCCATGGAACGCTGACGACCGCCTTCACCGCCACCCAATGCTTGGGAAACAGTTAGCTTACCTGAGCGGCGATTTTCGCCTTCGTTCGTACGTGTTTTTGCGCGGCGCTTGTCATCTTCCTGTTCGCGTTTGCGCGATACTGGGGCTGGTTTTGCGGTTCGCGTGTCATCTACACGTGGTTGCGCAGGCTCTTTTCGTGCGGCTTTGTCAGAAGCTTCACGAACTTTTTGTTCTTCGGCTTCTTTTTTAGCACGTTCTTCCGCTTCAACTTTCGCCTTCGCGCGCTCTTCCAATTCGCGCTGTTCGCGCTCTTTGTTTTCTTGTTCGGCGCGACGTCGTTCGCGTTCTTCCACGCGTGCCTTCTCTTCGGCCTCACGCGCAGCGGATTCCTCTGCTTCACGCGCTTTGGCTGCTTGCAACGCTCTTAGCCGGCGCTCCATTTCAGCATTTTGAATGCCCCCTGCACCAGACGCACCGCCAGTGCCGCCAGCGTTTGGTTTTCCAGCACCTGGTTTTGGCACAACAACGCGCTTACGTTTGGTTTCGACCACGACATTTTTGGAACGGCCGTGGCTAAAACTTTGCTTTACGTTCCCAGAACGTGGACCGCCGCCACGAACACCCAATGTTTTTTTGCCGTCACTATCGCTCATCTAGCTGTCTTTTCCTTCCCGGTTGCAGTTTTGCCACCGTTAATTTCGCGAAGACCCTGTAGTCGTTTCGCATCATCTACTACACGTTGCGTCAAACCGCCAGAGGCGAGAGCACAATGTATTACCGTTTGTCGCCCAAAGGCCGCGCCCAATTCATCAGCCGTCAACCAGCCGATGAAGGTTCCGCCATAAGGCGTGCTTAATTTTGATTTACCCCGTTCAGAACCATCTGAAGCCTGAATCAGTACTGTGGCGTCTTCCTTAAAAAGCCAATCCTTAACTTTTTCGTATCCTGCAACTGCACGACCAGATTTACGGGACAAGCTGATCAATTCAATGACACGACGTCCCATATTTTCAATAAGATCGTTCAGCAAATTTGGATCAACTGTCACAGGTCTTTTTGCACCACGAGAGAATAGACCTTTGTTTATCGCTGTCGAAACGGCCTCTTTCGTAGAACTGACCCATATACCACGACCAGGCAGTTTTTCAGCAAGATCGGGTACAATTTGGTTGTCTGGCGATACAACAAAGCGGATCAGCCCATGTTTGGGCTGAACTTCGCCTGTCACGATGCATTTGCGTTCTGCAACATCAGACTTCATATGTCTTTCGCCACGACCCATCAGGTGTCTTAGTCCTCTTCGACTTCTTCGGGGGTTTCTTCGGAAACCAAATCTTCTGGATTAACCCACCCCAACATAACACGCGCAGTCATGATCAGATCCTGCGCTTCTTCTAGTGAAACGTCGAATTCCTCTAAAAGGCCAGTGTCTTTGACGCGTTCGCCATCTACTGTGGTCCAACCGCCCGCTAGTTCCCAATCAGCGCAGGTTGCGAAATCTTCTAGCGTTAGAACACCATCTTCTGCCAACACTTGTAGCATCTGAGGCGTCAATCCTTCGAAATTGACCAGGCTGTCTTCGACACCCAATTCTTGCGCACGCTCCATTGCAGCACGTGCTTGTGCTTCTAGGAATTCACGCGCACGCGTCTGTAGCTCTTCTGCAGTTGCTTCATCAACACCATCGATCACCAACAGTTCGTCAACTTCGACATAGGCGACTTCTTCCAAGTTGGTGAAGCCTTCTGCAACCAACAACTGTGCAAAAAATTCGTCAACATCCAATGTTTCCATGAACAGATTTGTGCGTTCTTCGAATTCTTTCTGACGACGTGCCGATTCTTCGGCTTCTGTCATGATGTCGATATCAAGTGCTGTTAGCTGACTTGCCAGTCGCACGTTTTGACCACGACGACCGATTGCAAGCGAAAGCTGTTCTTCTGGAACCACGACTTCGATTTTGCCTGCTTCTTCATCCAAAACAACTTTTGAAACTTCTGCAGGCTGTAATGCGTTAACCAAGAACGTTGGTTGATCTTCGTTCCACGGAATGATGTCGATTTTTTCGCCCTGCAGCTCGTTTACGACGGCCTGAACACGGCTGCCGCGCATACCGACACATGCACCGACTGGATCGATTGAATGATCGTTTGTGTAAACTGCAATTTTTGCACGTGAACCAGGATCGCGTGCGACGGATTTGATTTCAATGATGCCTTCGTAAATTTCGGGCACTTCCATTTTGAACAATTCTGCCATGAATTCAGGCGCTGTGCGTGATAGGAAAATTTGCGGGCCACGCACTTCGCGGCGCACTTCCTTAATAAAGCAGCGGACACGATCATTTGGACGATAGCTTTCACGGCCAATTTTTTCGTTGCGTCGCAGGATTGCCTCGCCGCGACCCACGTCAACGATCACGTTGCCGTATTCTTCGCGTTTAACAACACCATTAATGATTGTCCCTGCGCGATCTTTGAACTCTTCGTATTGGCGATCACGTTCCGCTTCACGTACCTTCTGCAGGATGACTTGTTTTGCAGATTGCGCAGCAATCCGACCCATATCGACGGGTGGAATTTCTTCGACATATTGTTCACCGACTTGCGGGTTTTCCATATATTGCTTGGCTTGCTCAACGGTCATTTCAGCCTGATAGTTTTCGAGTAATTCATCCTCGACTACTGTACGCACACGTGTAAAGCTTGCCCGACCGGTTTTGCGATCTATCGAAACGCGGATATCCATCTCTGAGCCATAACGGGACTTCGCAGCGCGCGCCAAGCTTTCTTCCATTGCGGCTACGACCAAACCGGGGTCGATCATTTTTTCGCGTGCAACGGCTTCTGCGGTTTGTAACAACTCTAGTTGGTTGGCTGAGGTAATTGCCATTCTTATTCCTCCTCGGACTGTTCGGTCACGATTTCATCGAAATCATCTTGGTTTATATCGCCTGACGCTTTGCGTTGGCGTAGCATTTCTTTGATTAGATCGTCGGTCAGGATTAATTTGGCTTCTGATAGCCAAGTAAATTCCAAACCGATTGTTCCCTCTTCAACGTTGATCAGCACTTCATCGCCTTCAACGCCGGCAAGCTCTCCTCGAAACCGGCGGCGACCATCAATCATGTCCGCGGTTTCCAGCTTTACTTCGTATCCCTCGAAGGTTTCAAAATCTTTCAGGCGCGTCAAAGGTCGGTCAATCCCAGGGCTTGAAACCTCTAGTGTATAGGGATCTGTGATTGGATCTTCGACATCCATAATTGCACTGACTGCAGTCGAAATATCCGCGCAATCATCGACTTCAATACCACCGGTCGATCTATCGGCCATAATCTGAAGCGTTTTGGTTTGGCCACCCATTAAACGGATCCGCACCAATTCAAATCCCATGTCTTCGATCACGGGGTTAATGATTTCGGCGATTCTTTGATCCATCGCTGTTTTTGCAATCAAGCTATTTGTCATTTGTCCAAGCACAAAAAAACGGGCGCGCGGCCCGTGAACTAATTTCGGTGGAGTGTTGTTTCCAACAAACCGCTGTTGGGTGCTACATACGCGTCTCAATCCGAATCTGCAACCCCTGAATCATTTTGTTATCGTTGCATCTGCGTAAATGTTTTGAAACTATAGAGCGTGAAACAGATCGGCAGGCAGATGCTATATTTCGGTGAACAAGAATTAGCGGCGATTATGCTATCGATAAAGGTTGCGATCTGGGCGACGTTTTTGTCTTTACCATTAGCTGTCTGGGTGGCGTTTTTGCTTGTGCGTCGCCGTTTTTGGGGGCGAGAGATCCTAAATGCGCTGGTTCATTTGCCTCTGATCATGCCCCCGGTTGTCACGGGTTATCTGTTGTTGATGTTGTTTGGGCGCACGGGTGTTGTCGGGCAGGTACTAAGCGAATATTTTGGAATCACGTTGGCGTTTCGTTGGACTGGCGCGGTTTTGGCGGCTGCGATTATGGCCTTTCCGCTGGTCGTGCGCGCCGTTCGTTTATCGATTGAACAAATCAATCCAGAGTTGGAGCATGTTGCGTTGACACTGGGGGCGCGACCTTTGACCGTATTATTAACGGTTACGATCCCCATGGCGCTACCTGGCATTTTGGTTGGTGCGGTTTTAGGTTTTGCAAAAGCTTTAGGGGAATTTGGGGCAACCATTACGTTTGTTGGCAATATCCCAAATCAAACGCAAACGGTTCCCTCAGCCATATATGGATTTTTGCAGATGCCCGGCAAAGAACAAGGAGCGTTCACCCTGGTATTCATATCGGTGTGCATTTCGATAACTGCACTTTTGTTATCTGAATGGTTAGCACGCAGAGTTCAAAAGCGGGTGCATGGTCAATGACGTTGTCTGTTGAAATACGGCACCAGTTTCCTGGGATTAAGTTGGATATCGCGTTCAATACAGGTTCCGGCATCACTGCGTTGTTTGGGCACTCAGGGGCCGGTAAGTCCACGATTGCACAGGCGATATCTGGGGCATTTACACCCAACGATGGACACATTGAACTAAATGGCAACATTTTATATTCAAAAGATAAAAACATAAATTGTCCCGCACAGCGGCGTGGCATTGGCTATGTTTTTCAACAGGATTTGCTGTTTCCGCATTTTTCAGTGCAGGGTAATTTGCAATATGCATCTCGTTACGGTCGAGGCGCGAACAGTACAAAACAACAAGACGAAGTCATCGATATCTTGGGAATCAAACATTTGTTGCAGCGTCGCCCAGGTGGATTGTCAGGGGGGGAACGACAACGCGTAGCAATTGCGCGGGCATTATTGTCTAATCCCGCATTGTTGGTCATGGATGAACCTTTGTCTGCGTTGGATGATCCACGAAAGGCGGAAATCCTACCCTACATTGAACGCATTCGCGATCATTCTGATGTGCCTATATTGTATATTACTCATGCGGTTTCTGAAATTGCACGGTTGGCTGATCAGGTGGTGGTTGTCGAGCGTGGGCGTGTTACTAAAACTGGAACAGCGACGGATGTATTTTCAGATCCAGATATTGTTCCGCAGTTGGGGTTACAATCGGCAGGGGCCCTGTTGAATGCGACCATAGAAAAACATGAAGACGACGGTTTGACCAAATTGAAAAGTGCATCGGGCCCGATTTATTTACCAGAGCTAGACGCAGAGATTGGGCAAGCCGTTCGCGTGCGTGTTTTGGCGCATGACGTTATGCTTGCAACAAAACAACCAGAAAACATTTCAGCGCTGAATGTGTTTCACGGACGTGTCAGTGCGATCAAATTTGGACGTGGTCCAGGCGCGATTGTTTCCGTTGAGAGTTCGGGCAACACGATCCTTGCTAGGGTGACACGTCGATCTGTGGAAGCATTGAACTTGCAAATAGGGCATCAGTGTTACGCTATTATAAAGTCTGTTTCGGTTGCGCCTAACCAAATTGGGCGCGGTTAATCTTCTGGGTCAGTTCGTGAATATATACCCTCAGGCAGAGAAATAGCTGCTGCTAAATCCTTCATTTGTGTGATTGACATCGTAATTTTTTGCATGCCATTCGTGTTTGGATCAAACTGCTGAATAGTGATGCAGTCCTCAAATCCATTAATAACAACGTCTTCTTGTAAAAAGCCGACACCTTCATCCATAAGCGTCACGACAGTACAGTCAAATTCGTGTTCGATGGTAAACATAATGTTATTTTCCCATAGCTTGCAGAAATTGTGTTCCCTTATAGTATGGCTCAAATCACTTACACAACAAAGACAAACTCTGATGATTTTGCGGATATGTTCAGTTCTTAGCGTTTTGATCGTGGCATCTTGTGCGCCATCACCACAGATTAAACAAATACCACGGGTGCAGGCGCAGACCCCAGTTGTATCAACTGGAAATGCGGATTTGACGTCAATGAACACAATGCGCCAAATCGTTGCGCGCGTTGAACCCATCGGTGAACAGATTTGTCGTGATACGGGGCGTGTGTCGAATTGTGATTTTAAAATTCAGGTGGACACCAGTACCCCGGATGTCGTGAATGCCTATCAAACCTTAGAGAAAGATGGCCGGCCGCTTGTGGTTTTTTCGGTCGGTTTGTTGAAGGCTGCAAAAAATACAGATGAGGTTGCGTTCGTTCTAGGACATGAAATGGCGCATCATATTGCAGGGCATATTGATCAACGACGTGGATCTGCAGGGTTGGGTGGTTTGTTATTGGGTGGTCTTATTGCCTATTCAGGCGGGTCAGCACAGGACATCGACAGCGCATTTGATTTGGGTGCTGCCGTGGGTTCGCGGGTCTATTCCAAAGATCATGAACTTCAGGCTGATGAAATTGGGACGTTGATTACGTATTACGCAGGATATGATCCAGTACGTGGTTCAAAATTCTTTACACGTATTCCTGATCCGGGTGATAAATTTTTGGGATCACACCCGCCGAATGCTGCCAGAATAGACCGTGTAAACCGCACAATGGCACGCGTGCGTTAGGGTTTTTGGGCAATCAAAAACAGATTGTTTGCGGGCATCTCAATCACATGAACCATTTCCAGCCAACATTCTTCAATCAAATCGATGATATCGAAATCGTCCTTATATCCGATCTGTGGGTCTTGGTCCCGTAGCGTTGCATGAAATTCTGCATCGCCATCACTGGTTAATTCCCCGCCGCGCATAAATGGACCGTAGATCGCCAACGTCCCACTTTGGTTCAGCACCTTGGCCGCGCCGCGAATAAAAGAATGTACCGTGGCATCTGG
>CAXABH010000062.1:0-8395 GCA_963966925.1 uncultured Rhodobacterales bacterium | reverse complement strand
GTCCGCCTAATTGCAAATCATGGTCGCGTGCAGCTGCACCTTCTATAATCGCGCGGATATTGCGATCAGATTGCGAGGATTCAACAAAAACTGCCCGTATTTTACGTTCTATGATTAAATCTACGAGTTCTTCGATACGATACAGTCCCGCTTCACTTGTTGTGGAAATGCCTTTAACGCCCATGACCTCGAAATCATATGCAGATCCAAAGTATCGAAACGCATCATGCGCAGTTAAGAGAACCCGTGTCTGTTTGGGAATGCTTGCAAATATAGCTTCGCCATAATCGTTTAGCTGCCTTAATTGTTCGACAAAACGTGCATGGTTTTCTGAAATTTCATCAGATTGTAACGGTAGGACCGACAGTAACTCTGCCTTAATTGCATCAGCCACGTTAATCCATAACATTGGATCCATCCATACATGTGGATCATATTGTGCAGATGCTTCATCATAAGGTAAACGAAACTTATTAGGCACAGCCTCACCAGCGGCCAAAATCATTTTTTGCTGACCCAGTTTGGCAAACAAATCCTCCAACTGCGCCTCTAAATACAGCCCATGGCGGATGATCAAATCTGCCTTGGCCAATGCAACGACATCACTGCGTGTTTGACGATATGAATGCGGATCGGTTCCAGGCCCCATAAGCGCCCGAATTGTAACATTTGACGGCGCAATTTGTTTTGTCGTGTCAGCAAGCATTCCGACGGTGCAAACAATATCCAGATTTTGTTTAGCAGTTACAATGCTGGGCGCAGCAAAGGCAGCAGCAGACAATCTTACGAAGTTTCGGCGATTAATTTTCAATACAGTTCTCCACACCCGACAACGTTCTATATGCGAGTCATTCGCAAAAAGTCAACAATATTGAGAATGACTCGCAATCTCGTATTTTGGATTTGTGTTTATATGCGTTATCTGTAATCCAATTGGGCATATCGGCAAACGGACACTGAAATGAATATTTCGAACACTATAAACAGAAATATCTGTCACGATCTGGATTTAGACTGGGTAATGTCAGCCAATGCAAACCAGTCTGCGATTGAACGACGTGCAGCAACCCTAGGAACGCGTAGAAGCGTTAAAAAACAGTTCCAGGCTGCATGGTTGCTACGCGCCATTTCTTGTATCGATTTAACGACATTATCAGGCGATGATACCGAAGACCGTGTTAGACGCCTGTGTGCCAAGGCGCGGCAACCGTTGCGCCCAGATTTAGCAAAATCGTTGGACATACATTCTATTACAACTGGGGCGATCTGCGTATACCATGAAATGGTCCCTGCAGCAGTTGACGCCCTGTCAGGCAGCCAAATACCAGTCGCCGCGGTTTCAACTGGATTTCCAGCAGGCCTGTCATCGCTAAAATTACGCATTGCCGAAATTGAAGAAAGCGTCGCAGCAGGCGCAACAGAAATCGATATTGTTATCAGCCGGCGACATGTCCTAAATCAAGATTGGCAATCGCTTTATGATGAAATAAAGCTGTTTCGAAATGCATGTGGCAATGCCCACGTAAAAGCGATTTTGGCGACTGGTGAACTAGGGACGCTGCGCAATGTCGCAAGGGCATCTTTAATCTGTATGATGGCGGGTGCAGATTTTATAAAAACATCGACTGGGAAAGAGGGCGTTAATGCAACCCTTCCGGTTTCGCTGGTCATGGTGCGCGCAATCCGCGAATTCTATGAAAAAACAGGCTATAAGGTCGGTTACAAACCTGCCGGCGGGATATCAAAAGCGAAAGATGCCTTGGTGTATCTCTCAATGATGAAAGAAGAGTTGGGCGTTGAATGGACCCGACCCGAACTGTTCCGGTTTGGCGCATCATCGTTACTGGGTGATATAGAACGTCAACTAGAACACTATGCCACTGGCGCGTATTCTGCGTCGTTCAGACATGCAATGGGGTGATCAAATGGACATTATGAAAATCTACGAAACCATGGATTACGGAACCGCCCCCGAAAGCACCGACGAAGCAAACACATGGCTGGCCGAGAAAAATCGAAAGTTTGGTCATTTTATCAATGGGGATTTCGTTTCAGGAACAGATCACTTTGAAACGATAAACCCTGCAACAGGAACTACATTGGCGCTTATTAGTCACGCAACGGTATCCGATGTGGATAATGCCGTTGCTGCGGCGAACACTGCATTTACAGCATGGAGCACAAGTTCAGGCTTTGAACGTGCAAAAGTATTATATGCACTTGCACGTAACATCCAAAAACACGCGCGCCTGTTTAGTGTTTTGGAAACACTAGATAACGGTAAGCCCATTCGTGAATCGCGTGATATTGATATCCCGTTGGTGCATCGGCATTTTTATTATCATGCGGGTATGGCGCAACTGATGTCTAAAGAGCTACCAAATCGGGCGCCTATTGGCGTTTGTGGGCAAATTATACCTTGGAATTTTCCAATGCTGATGTTGGCGTGGAAAATTGCACCCGCGCTAGCGATGGGCAACACCGTGGTCTTAAAGCCTGCGGAAACCACGTCTTTAACTGCCTTGTTGTTTGCAGAAATCTGCATGCAATCGGGCGTTCCCGGTGGTGTAGTTAATATCGTAACAGGGGATGGAGGCGTTGGCGATATGATCGTGCGCCACCAAGATGTTCATAAAGTTGCATTCACAGGTTCAACTGACGTTGGTCGCAAAATCCGCCAGGCAACTGCAGGTTCAGGAAAATCTCTGACGCTGGAACTGGGTGGCAAATCACCCTTTATCGTTTTTGATGATGCGGACTTAGATAGTGCTGTGGAAGGTGTCGTTGATGCCATCTGGTTCAATCAAGGCCAAGTCTGCTGCGCAGGTTCACGGTTGTTGGTTCAGGCAGGCGTGGCAGACAAATTTCATTCAAAACTTGTAAATAGAATGAATAAACTGCGTGTCGGCGACCCACTGGATAAATCAATTGATATGGGCGCAATAAACAGTCAGGCACAATTAAACCGTATCAAAGCAATGCTTTCGTCCTGCGATACTGCAAAAATGATCACGTCAGACACGCATATTCCTAATGTTGGATATTATCACCCACCAACCTTAATTCGGGATGTCGAAACCAGTGATACCTTGATGCAAGAGGAAATATTTGGCCCCATTTTGGTATCAACCACATTCAGAACACCATCTGAGGCTGTCGAACTTGCGAATAATACCCGATATGGGCTTGCCGCATCAGTGTGGAGTGAGAATATAAACCTTGCCCTTGGAATGGCCCCAAAACTCAACGCGGGCGTTGTTTGGGTAAATGGCACAAATTTCTTTGATGCTGCTGCTGGATTCGGTGGGACCAAGGAAAGTGGTTTTGGGCGTGAAGGCGGATGGGAGGGCCTGATGGCCTATACACGCCCTAACAATGAACACAGGAAAAAGGCAGATTATTCAATCCAAGTAACGGATGTAAATCGCCACATTTCTATTAACCGAACCTATAAGAATTATATTGGTGGCAAACAATCGCGGCCAGATGGTGGATACACAAAACAAATAATGGATCCCTCCAACGCTGCAACTTATGATATCCCAATCTCAAACAGAAAAGACCTTAGAAATGCGGTTGAGGCGGCGAATAAGGCAAGTGGTTGGTCATCATCAACAGGTCATTTGCGATCTCAAATCCTGTATTATTTTGCAGAAAACCTATCAGCGCGCGCAGACGAATTTGCCACACTGATTGATGTATTCAAACCAAACGGAATATCAGGCGCAGATGAAGTGCAGGCGACACTGGAAACGATCTTTGAATGTGCGGCGTGGTCTGACAAATTTGATGGTGACGTGCGCAATGTGCCGATGCGCGGCCTTGCTTTGTCCCTAAACGAACCTGTCGGAACGATTTGCGCATTTGCACCCAGAGAACATGCTTTGCTGGGTTTGGTGCGCATGATTGCATCAAGCATTGCAGTTGGAAACCGTCTGATCATTTTTCCATCCGAGATCAACCCAGTCATTGCCGGTGAACTGATCCAAGTGATGGAAACATCTGATATTCCAGCAGGGGTTGTAAATATTTTATTTGCCAAACACACAGATGTTGCCAAACACGCCGCATTGCATATGGATCTTGATGCAATTTGGTGTGAAGAAACCGCTTCGATTGTATCAATCATCGAAGAGCATTCGGCGACAAATTTAAAACGAACTTGGACACACGTGAATACATCAACAGATATTCGCGAATTTTTGGATCACGCAACAGAAAAGAAAACGGTTTGGATCCCCTGGGGTGAAGGCTAATTTGACAATGCCTTAAGCCGCGAAAGTAGTTCAAAATCGGGATAACCGTCCGCAACAATTCCGCATGCTGTTTGTGCCTGCATTACAGCGCGAACTGTATCTGGCCCTATAATGCCATCTGATACACCTGCGTCGTACCCAAGTTCATTCAAAACTGACTGCAAGTCTGCAATTTCTGATCTATCCAGCAGTCTAACTGTCCTATTCCAAGCCCAATCAATCTGTCGGCCATCAATCATTGTCGCAAGTTTTGAAACCGCTAAGACATAGTTGATTGATCGGTTATATTGAAACAAGGCCAACGCTTGTCCACCCAACAAAATCCTTGGGCCATGTCGACCAGCAGGAGAGACACAAAAATATTTCTCTCCCTCTATCGCGTTCACAATTTCTAGGCCTCGATCTAACCATACCTTGGCGTCGCACGCATTATGAACACCATCCCATTCATATCCTATATTAGGCTCTATATTGGGTTTTTTTATCAAATCTTCGCCTGGATTAGCACCCTCTACACGCAAATAATTCGCAGCAGACATCAATGCATCAGGGATCGACTCCCAAATGTTAGCAGAACCATCAGAATCATATGAAGCCGAAAATTTAACGTATGTTTCCGGCATGAACTGCATATGCCCCGATGCACCGGCCCAACTACCACAGACAGGGTTCCGCAAGCCCTTTTGCGAATGAATTCCAGAACAAAAATACTCTAACTGTGCTGTGAAATATGGTCGGCGCCTTATGCGGCCCGAAAAAGCAAGGGTGGCGAGCGCGGACCCAATTGGAATGGTCCCAAGGTTTCTGCCAAAATTCGTCTCAACACCCCAAATCGCCAATAACAAAGACGGCGAAACGCAATACTCATCAGATATTCGGTTTAGTTCAGCATTTAATTCAACCAAGTATTTTTGCCCAATAATCTGGCGTTCATTCGTGGCCAAACGATCAATGTAATCCCAGGGCGTCAGGGTAAATTCAGTTTGTTGCGCATCTCTTTCTAATACTTCAGGAATTAATTGAACTTGTCCCACCAATTGTGGAAACTGTTCAGCAATCCATTGATTAAAATTCATGAACCTGTCCGTCTACGGCGCGCCTTTAATTTG
The DNA here is from genome assembly GCA_963966925.1 of uncultured Rhodobacterales bacterium. Taxonomy (GTDB): domain Bacteria; phylum Pseudomonadota; class Alphaproteobacteria; order Rhodobacterales; family Rhodobacteraceae; genus HIMB11. The sequence continues at coordinate 3,030 of CAXABH010000062.1, read as the reverse complement.
GATTTCGCGGCTTTTCGTTTGGATTTCATCAGCATACGTTTGGGTCTGTCCCCACGTCCACGTCTTCCGCCTGTGCGCTTATACATCTCATCGTTGATAGAAATCAGTTCAAACGCAACGCCACCGGCGGTGGGTTCTGCTTCGGTCAAGCGTACAGTCACGCGTAAACCCAATGAAAACGTCACGCCGGTTTCGCTTCCCATAAGTGTATTGGTCGTTTGGTCATAATCGAAATATTCACGCCCCAACGATCGAATGGGAATAATGCCATCAGCCCCAGTTTCATCTAAACGTACAAATATGCCAAACTTGGCAATCCCACTGATTTTACCCTGAAACTCAGATCCCATTTTTTCCGATAGATAGGCCGCCAGATAACGATCCGTCGTATCACGCTCTGCCAGCATAGATCGGCGTTCGGTTTCCGAAATTTTATTCGCTGTTTCTGCCAGATTTTCAATGTCGAAATCGGTCAGGCCATCGTCACCCCATCCATGCGCAGAAATCAAACTACGGTGAACAATTAAATCCGCATAGCGACGAATAGGCGATGTGAAATGTGCATATGACCTAAGTGACAAACCAAAATGACCAAAATGTTCTGGACTGTAATAGGCCTGCGACATTGAACGAAGGGTCGACATGTTAATAAGTTCTGAATGCTCTGTATCACGTGCCTGCCCAAGCAGCATATTCAGATGCTTGGTGCGCAGAACCTGTCCTTTTGCCAACACCAACCCAGCCGATTTTGCAGTTTCGCGCAGTGCCTCTAACTTATCATCTGATGGCTCCTCATGAACGCGCAGCAACAGCGGAGACTTTTTCTCAATAAGAACCTCAGCCGCTGATACATTCGCCAGGATCATGAATTCTTCGATCAGCTTATGCGCATCTAGTCGATCTTTGAAATTCACAGACGTCACTTTGCCTTCATCGCTTAATTCAACGCGACGCTCCGGCAGTTCCAGATCCAAAGGCGCGCGCAACTCTCGTGCTTTAACCAGTGCGTGATAAGCGTCGTACAACGGACGAATAACAGTATCTAATAAGGGGAAACACTTATCATTTGGTGTTGCATCAACAGCAGCTTGCACTTCTTCATAGGTCAGGGATGCGTGTGATTTTATCAACCCGCGAAAAAACGTATGCCCCAGTTTTTGGCCGTCTTTATCGATTTGCATGCGCACCACGATAGACGCACGTGGAACACCTTCGTGCAGCGAACACAAATCACCGGACAAGCGATCAGGTAGCATTGGAACAACACGATCCGGAAAATATGTTGAGTTTCCCCGGACCCGCGCCTCTTGATCCAATTTAGATGCGGGCGTGACATAATGGGCCACATCGGCGATCGCGACCCAAATTAAATATCCACCTTTGTTTTTTGGGTCAGGATCAACTTCAGCAAAACAAGCATCATCATGATCCCGCGCATCAGCAGGGTCGATGGTGACAAAAGGAACATCCCGAAAGTCGGTCCGATTACCCAGTGGTGCTGGTTTCTGATTATCCGCTTCGGCAACAACATCGTCCGGAAAATGATCTGGAATGCCATGTTGATGGATTGCGATAAGTGAAACAGCCTTTGGCGCAGATGGATTACCCAATCGTTCGACAACACTCGCTTTGGGTAAACCCATGCGCGCTTTTGGACCGATCTGTTCTGCTAAAACCAATTCTCCGTCTTTCGCACCCCGGCGTGCTTGTTCTGGGACGGTCCATTCTTTTCCAGTTTTATCAATTGGAATAATACGGCCACCCTCGGATGTTTGGCGGAAAACGCCCAACACGCGGGTTGGACTGATCCCAATTTTACGGATCAAACGTCCCTCGTATTGGTATTGTTCATCGGTTACTTTTGTCAATTTCGCCAGTATCCGATCACCACGCCCCAGCGCTGGGTCCGATTTACGTGTCATCAATAATATAACAGGCTCTATATCATCGCCATCCCACTCAAGCGGGCGGGCAAACAAATCTCCGTCAGATGTTGGCGACATAACCTCGACAATGCTAACTGGCGGTAATTGGTTGGGGTCGCGGAAGGAGTTTTTGCGTTTGCTTAAATGGCCCTCTGCCTCAAGCTCTCGCAAAATCTTTTTTAACTCGATCCTATCAGAACCCTTAATTCCAAATGCTTTGGCAATATCGCGCTTCGCAGTTAGCGTTGGATTATCTGATATCCAATCAAGGATATCTTTCTTTGATGGTAGATTATTCATATGCCCCACTAACACGGATATTTTCTGTCATCATTGCGAACCCGCGTTTTCCAAATCGTTTACATCATCAACATCGGATAACATTGCGATGTGTACGCACGCCCTATCAGTTAGGCTGCGTTTAGCATCGATCAAAGCGAATTCAGTCGACCATCGACAATTTTGGAATATCTTATTTGGTAGTGATGCACAACGTGGCGCACCAACAAGCCAAAATCCCCCATCAGAAGACGGTCCAAATACAAACTGGTTTTTTGACAATTTTCTAAATGCATCTGCGATATGATGTTTTTCGATCTTTGGAATATCAGAACCAATAATAACAGCTGGAACGCACTGATAACGTGAAAGCAAATGTTTCATACGTTGTCCCAGATCTCCTGCTCCCTGATCAATCTTGTGCATTGCCCATGGCCAAACGCGCGGATCAACTTGGTTTGGTGGTTTCGAAGTCGCCAAAACGATACGCCATCGCGGATCGGACAATTGACGTAGTAACCGGGCTGTTTGATTACGATACCACCAGGCGGCCCTTGTCATTCCAATATCTTTGCCAAGGCGCGTCTTTACACGACCAGCAATAGGCGTCGTGGATGTGAAAACTACAAAAGAATTACTGTAATGAATAGTGAAGAAGCGTTACATCTCTCCCTCCTCCTCGTCGTCGTCATCGTCGTCTTCGTCCTGTGAATAGAAGTAATCTTCGGCGTTGATGCCGAGCGCGACGAGGTCGCAGTCCTCGAGCGCGGGATCGCATTCAAACTCTTCCTCGACGATTGCTTCTCCCCCGACGTGACCAGCCGCG
>CAXABH010000061.1:0-8414 GCA_963966925.1 uncultured Rhodobacterales bacterium | reverse complement strand
GAGCTTAACGCGTTTGCAAACCCCACTGCCGAAACAGTCGAAAGCCAGGACGCACCAAACACACCCGCGCAAAACGAACAGGCGAACACCTCAGAGTTCTCTGATTTCGGAGAATTTGCAGCACATGTCGGTGCGTATTCACTTGAGGCCAAGTTGGAAGCAGCCGCAACGTATTTGTCGCAAGTGCGCGGCATAGATCAGTTTTCACGCCCACAACTATTACGTACTGTGAAACTGAGCGGAACCGCAGATGACTTTTCTCGCGAAGAAAGCCTACAGCACTTTGCACATATGTTACGCACTGGAAAACTCGCACGCAAAGACGATGGTTTGTTCGAAGTCACTGACGAGATTGGCTATAAAGTCATGCCCAAGGCCGGATAAAGAAAACCCCGCCAATTGGCGGGGTTTTTCGTTTTAATCGCGCGCTTCGCGGATCAAATCCAAGATTTCTTGCGCCGCATTAGGAATGTTGGTTCCCGGCCCAAAGATCGCCTTGACCCCAGCCGATTTAAGGAAATCATAATCCTGCTGCGGGATCACGCCACCACAGATCACCAAAATGTCACCCGCGTCGCGTTCATTCAATATTTTTATCAACCGTGGCGCCAGTGTTTTATGACCCGCCGCCTGCGATGAAATGCCAATCACATGCACGTCATTGTCAATTGCATCTTGCGCGGCTTCTTCGGGCGTTTGGAACAGGGGTCCGACATCTACGTCAAATCCGATATCCGCAAACGCCGTTGCAATCACTTTGGCGCCACGATCATGACCATCTTGGCCCATTTTCACAACCAACATGCGGGGACGACGGCCTTCTTCCTCAGCAAAGTTTTCGACCGATTTTTGGATTGCTGCGAAATCTTCGTCGCCCTCGTAAGCGGCACCGTAAACACCCGCAAGCGTTTTAACCTCGGCTCTGTGACGGCCAAATACATTTTCCATTGCCATTGAAATCTCTCCCACCGAGGCGCGTGCGCGTGCCGCTTCTACTGCGGCTTCCAACAGGTTTCCGCCGTCTGCTGCACGGCGGCTTAGTTCAGCCAAGGCCGCCTCACATTTTGCTTGGTCACGGGTGCTGCGGATGTTTTCCAATCGCGCAATTTGCGCATCCCGGACAGCAACATTGTCTACGTCCAGAATATCAATCTCATCCTCTTTTTCCAGACGGTATTTATTGACGCCGACAATCACCTGATCGCCGCGGTCTATGTCTGCCTGACGACGGGCGGCGGTTTCTTCGATCCGCAATTTTGGCATGCCGCTGGCAACCGCCTTAGTCATGCCGCCCATTTCATCAACCTCTTGGATCAATTTCCATGCGGCATCAGCCAAGTCAGCGGTTAGTTTTTCAACATAGTATGACCCCGCCAACGGATCGACCACATTGGTCACCCCTGTTTCTTCTTGCAAAATCAACTGGGTGTTACGTGCAATGCGCGCTGAAAAATCAGTGGGTAGCGCGATCGCCTCGTCCAATGCATTTGTGTGCAATGACTGTGTACCGCCCAAAACTGCAGACATCGCCTCGTAAGCGGTGCGTATGACGTTGTTGTAGGGATCTTGTTCCTGCAGTGACACGCCCGACGTTTGGCAGTGCGTGCGTAACATTTTTGAACGCGGATCTTTCGCGCCCAAATCATCCATAATGCGATGCCACAGTAAACGCGCCGCGCGCAGCTTTGCAGCCTCCATAAAGAAGTTCATACCAATCGCAAAGAAGAAGGACAAACGCCCTGCGAATTTGTCGATATCCATACCACGGGCCATGGCAGTTGCCACGTATTCTTTGCCATCGGCAAGGGTGTAGGCCAGTTCCTGAACCAGGTTCGCACCCGCCTCTTGCATGTGGTAACCCGAGATTGAAATCGAGTTGAATTTTGGCATTTCATTCGACGTGTATTCAATAATATCGGCGATGATCCGCATAGAGGGTTCAGGTGGATAAATATAGGTATTGCGCACCATGAACTCTTTCAAAATATCATTTTGAATGGTGCCTGACAGGACAGAACGATCGTGCCCCTGCTCTTCACCGGTGACGATAAAGTTCGCCAACACTGGGATAACCGCGCCGTTCATTGTCATTGACACAGAAACCTTATCCAACGGGATCCCATCAAATAGGATTTTCATGTCCTCAACGCTGTCAATTGCAACGCCTGCTTTGCCGACATCACCAATTACGCGTTCATGATCACTGTCGTATCCACGGTGTGTCGCCAAATCAAATGCAACGGAAACACCCTGCTGACCTGCGGCCAAGGCACGACGATAAAAGGCGTTTGATTCCTCGGCCGTGGAAAAACCTGCGTATTGACGGATGGTCCAAGGACGCCCTGTGTACATTGTTGCACGCACACCGCGGGTAAAGGGTTCGATCCCGGGCATCGTATTCAGATGATCCAGCCCGGACACGTCATCGGCAGTATAAAGGGGCGATACAGGAATACCCTCAAGTGTGTTCCATGTTAGATCATCCAATGGGCGCCCACGAAGCTCTTTCTCGGCTTGTTTGCGCCATGTGTCTTTATCTTGCGTCATATCGCTCTCCTTTTTGCGCGGCGGTTCGAAACATCTCGCTCAGCGCAGTCAATTTTCAGGCACAAAAATGATGTACCCTCTTTGCATTCGTATGTGTGCCACCTATCTTTGAAAGAAAGGGAGCAGTCATGAAATTCATCACGTCCATCTTATTTGCCGCCGTTTGCGCAACCCGCGTTGTCGCAAGCGACGCGGACTCGATATTCATCGAAGTCACGCCAAGCACGGACATCAGCACGTATGAATGGCAAAACCGTGTGCTGGTGGTTTTTGCAAATTCCGAACGTGATCCACGTTTCCAAGACCAATTGGCCTTGATCAATGCCCAGATTGACGCACTGCGTGAACGCGATGTGGTGGTCGCAATCGATGCAGATCCCGCCATTAAGTCACAGCTACGCACAACATTTAGGCCCAATGGTTTCATGATTTTGTTGATCGGCAAAGACGGACACAAGGCACTGCGTAAACCATTTCCATGGGACATCCGTGAAATTTCACGCACCATTGACAAAATGCCAATGCGACAGCAGGAAATGCGCCAAGATAACTGACGCATTCCCGCACTTATGCCGCGTGAGATGATCACTCAAATTCCATGATGATATCGTCGACTGCCAGACTGTCGCCTGCAGCCGCGTTGATTTTGGAAACAACACCTTTGCGTTCAGCACGCAGAATGTTTTCCATTTTCATCGCCTCAACAGTGCATAGGGCCTGACCATCTTGAACCTCTTGTCCGACTTCAACGTCAACTTTGACGATCAAACCGGGCATTGGGCAAAGCAACATTTTGGATGTGTCTGGTGGCAGTTTTTCGATCATGTGCAATGCCAATTCGGCCTGGCGCGGCGAACGCACATGCACCTTAAGGTCGGCACCGCGATTGCGGATGCGGAAACCACCTGTGATTTTACCCACCTTCATAACCAATGGTGCACCATCAACAGTCATGTCAGCCAACATCATGCCAGGGGTCCAATTTCCTTCGACACGCAAAGATGCCCCATCTTCGAATGTGACGGTCGATCCATTGGCATCTGCCGCAACAGTGAGTGCAAATTTTGCACCCTGAAGGCTAACCACCCACTTGTCGCCCACGCGACGTTCGTGATTGTCCATACAGCCTGAAATTTTGGTACGACGAATTTCAGCAACACGGTTCATCGCAGCAGCAGAGGCCGCAATGCGACGCAATTCGCCCTCAGCCAACACAACGCCTTGGAACCCCTCTGGATATTCCTCGGCAATAAATGCCGTGGTCATTTCACCAGATGTGAATTTTGGATGATCCATCACAGCAGCCAAAAACGGTAGGTTGTGACCAATCCCTTCTAGTTCAAATCGATCCAGCGCGATCCGCATTTCTTCGATAGCATCCGCACGGGTTGGCGCCCATGTGCATAATTTTGCGATCATTGGATCGTAATACATGCTGATTTCGCCACCTTCAAAGACACCTGTGTCGTTACGCACGACTGCCGTTTCTGTCGCTTCTTCCGCAGGTGGGCGATAGCGTGTTAGGCGGCCAATGGATGGCAAAAAGCTGCGATAGGGATCTTCGGCATAAAGACGGTTTTCAATCGCCCAGCCATTTATTTTCACATCATCTTGCGTGATAGACAGCGGTTCGCCATTTGCAACGCGGATCATCTGTTCAACCAAATCGACCCCTGTGATCAATTCGGTAACTGGATGTTCCACCTGCAAACGTGTGTTCATTTCTAGGAAATAAAAATTGCGGTCCCCATCGACGATAAATTCAACCGTACCCGCCGATGCATATCCAACGGCCTTCGCAAGTGCACAAGATTGTTCGCCCATTGCCTTACGCGTTGCCTCATCCAAGAAGGGGCTTGGCGCTTCTTCGACAACCTTTTGGTTACGACGCTGGATCGAACATTCGCGTTCGTTTAGGTAAATGCAATTTCCGTGCGCATCTGCCAAAACCTGAATTTCAATGTGACGTGGCTGTGTGACGAATTTTTCGATAAAGATACGGTCGTCGCCAAAGCTGTTTGCCGCTTCGTTTTTTGAGGATTGAAACCCTTCGCGCGCCTCGTCGTCGTTCCATGCGATCCGCATGCCTTTACCACCGCCACCGGCCGACGCTTTGATCATCACAGGATAGCCGACCTGTTGGCTAATTTTGACCGCTTCTTCCGCATCCTCAATCAACCCCATATACCCAGGCACAGTTGATACACCTGCCTCTTGGGCGATTTTCTTGGATGTAATTTTGTCGCCCATGCTTTCGATCGCACCGACGGGTGGGCCGATAAACGCAACATTTTCTGCAGCCAAGGCTTCTGCGAATTTGGGGTTTTCTGACAAAAATCCGTACCCAGGATGGACCGCTTGGGCGCCCGTTGCCTTGATCGCTTTCATGACATTATCAATGACGATATAGGATTGGTTCGCAGGCGGTGGGCCGATGTGTACCGCTTCGTCCGCCATTTCAACGTGCAACGCATTGCGATCCGCATCAGAATAAATCGCGACGGTTTTGACACCCATTTTACGGGCGGTTTTAATCACGCGGCAGGCGATTTCACCACGGTTTGCAATCAAAATTTTATCGAACATGTCTCTGTTCCTTTCTTATTCGGGCTCGAATGCGTCTGGAAAATTGGCTTTGATTAGGTTCAAATCCAAAATCAGAAGCGCTTCGTAATCTTCTGGATCAAAGGGATCATCGTAGGGTTTGACTTCACGACCAAATAGCCAGCTAAGTCGCCCTGCATCTAAATTGCCGCGTTCAAACGGCTGATCCCAAAAATGTTGCACAAGGGCTGTCACAAAACCTGCGTCCGCGCGGCGATCTGCGGGCTTGCGATCACGAAATCGTTCACGTTGTGTGATTGGTGTGACACCTTTTGGGTTTGGGCGACGGACTGTAAACTGAAAATCCGTTCCCGGAAGTCGCCCTGGAAATCCACGATGCTTTAACATGATGTACCCTTAAGTTTTGCAAAGCTTGACCACCGTTGGCGGCGCTGTGCGTTATTTAGCATGTCATGTAATTTCGCTTCGGCCGATGGAATATGAACGGGACAGGTGAATTGCCCACCTGCACGCACGCGCACCCCATCGTCCAAGCGCATCACCGAAACCGCGGGCAAAAACCCCCGCAAGTTTTGCAGGACACGCCACATATCCTGACGGATCTGCAATGCCAATTTACGACGTGACATCAACGGCAGTGTCGTTTCAACACATAGATCAAAGCGCGCCGGCAAACGCCGCGCCATGATATATTCACCGTTTATGTCGCTGGTCATCCAAGTCATTTTAAAGCGGAATGTTATCGTGCTTTTTCCATGGATTTTGCGCCTTTTTGTTGCGCAAAGATGCAAATGCACGTGCCACCCGTTTGCGCGTTGAACGGGGCTGAATGACCTCGTCCACAAAACCACGCTCTGCTGCAACAAATGGGTTTGCAAAACGATCCTCATAATCCGCGGTGTGCTGCGCGATTTTATCAGCATCCCCCAAATCCGCGCGATGAATGATTTCAGTCGCACCTTTTGCACCCATCACAGCGATTTCCGCCGTTGGCCAGGCATAGTTAAAATCACCACGCAAATGTTTGGATGACATCACCACATAGGCACCACCATACGCTTTGCGTGTGATAACGGTGACCTTTGGCACTGTCGCTTCACCATAAGCAAATAATAATTTTGCGCCGTGCTTGATAATCCCATCGTATTCCTGTGATTTTCCAGGCAAGAAACCTGGAACGTCAATCAATGTAAGGATCGGAATTTCAAAGGCGTCGCAGAAACGGACGAAACGTGCAGCCTTGCGCGCGCTGTCAATGTCCAAACAACCTGCCAAAACCATCGGTTGGTTTGCAACCACACCAACTGTCTGCCCCTCAAGGCGCACAAAACCTGTGATGATGTTTTTTGCGAATTCCTCTTGGATTTCATAAAAATCACCTTCATCCGCCAATTTCGTAATCAGCTCTTTCATGTCGTAAGGGGTATTTGGGTTGTCAGGAACCAATGTGTCCAAAGATGCCTCAACGCGCCCAGGTTCGTCAAAGAACGGGCGCACGGGCGCTTTTTCACGGTTGTTCAACGGTAAAAAATCAACCAAGCGGCGCACTTCGCTAAGCGCTTCGACTTCGTTTTCAAATGCGCCATCTGCGACAGAGGATTTTTTGGTATGTGTTGAGGCGCCGCCCAATTCCTCTGCTGTGACGACCTCGTTTGTGACTGTTTTCACAACATCAGGTCCTGTCACGAACATGTAAGAGCTGTCCTTGACCATAAAGATAAAATCCGTCATCGCGGGTGAATACACCGCGCCACCCGCACATGGGCCCATGATCACCGAAATCTGAGGAACAACGCCCGAGGCCTGAATGTTACGCTTAAAGACCTCACCATAGCCGGCAAGGCTATCAACGCCTTCTTGGATCCGCGCGCCACCAGAATCGTTCAAACCAATGACGGGCGCACCATTTTCCACAGCCATATCCATAATTTTGCAAATCTTTTGCGCATGTGTGGCTGACACAGATCCACCCAGAACTGTAAAGTCCTGAGAGAAGACATATACCATGCGCCCATTGATGGTTCCCCATCCCGTCACAACACCGTCCCCAGCAGGACGTTGGTTTTCCATGCCAAAATCAGTGCAGCGATGTGCAACGAACATGTCAAACTCTTCAAAGCTACCTTCATCCAGCAACAGCTCAACACGCTCGCGCGCGGTTAGTTTGCCTTTTGAATGCTGTGCATCGATGCGTTTTTGACCACCACCCAGACGCGCTGCGCCGCGGCGATCTTCGAGCTCTTGCAAAATATCTTTCATAGCAACCTCTTTTTTCATTTCAACTTGCTTACACTGCAGGTGCAGCATTACCAAGACTTTTTGAGCAAATTTGCAAATTTATGTAAATCGATTTTTGTAAAATTGCTAATTTGCTAATATTTGGTTTTCGCATGGACATCTATGAACCCAGGTCCTAGCTGTATGACATGCATCATTTTCCAGCTGCACGATTTTTCAATCGCAGCACGCAACCGACAATGTTAACACTTATGCTTATGGCCTCGATCTCTGCGCTGGCCATGAATATTTATTTGCCAAGCCTGCCACAAATGGCACTGGATTTTTCAACAACCCCTGCAGCGATGGGATTATCTGTTGGCGTTTACCTTGGGGCCAGTGCTGTCATTCAACTCTTTGCAGGGCCTATATCTGACAGGATTGGACGGCGCAAAATTGTCCAATTTTCGCTGATTGTATTTGTGATTGCATCAGTTAGCTGTGCATATGCGCAAAGATTGGAAACATTTTTACTCTATCGCGCGATACAGGCAGTTGCAGCCACCTGTATGATCGTTTCGCGTGCAATTGTGCGCGATACCACGGACACCGCAGGATCGGGATCGCGGATTGCATACGTGACAATGGGTATGGCCGTTGTTCCCATGTTTAGTCCTGCTTTGGGTGGCCTGATTGAAACACACTATGGTTGGCAGGGCACCTTTTTCGTTTTGGCGAGCCTGGGTTCAATCATGTTGGCCTTAAGCTATTTTGATCAGGGTGAAACAGCGCCAGCCAGTGAACATTCCATCCTTGGACAATTCCAAAATTACCCCCTCCTACTCACCTCAAAACGATTTTGGGGATATTGCCTTGCCTCAGCGTTCGGATCAGGATCGTTTTTTGCATATCTTGGCGGCGCCCCTGCCGTTGGTGCCGACGTTTATGCGCTTGATCCGCAAACTGTTGGATTATTTTTGGGCGCACCTGCCTTTGGATACTTTTTTGGCAACTTCATTGCTGGACGATATTCCAAATCGATCGGAATAGATTTGATGGTTCTTTATGGATTATCGCTCGCTCTG
>CAXABH010000060.1:0-8417 GCA_963966925.1 uncultured Rhodobacterales bacterium | reverse complement strand
TTCGCTGACGGATAGGCGTTTGTCATCACCTACTTTTACCACGACGACCGCCTCTGACAGGCTGACCATTTTGTTATATTTGTTTTTGCGCCGCTCAACAGTGACGCGATACCGCTTTACTTCAAAAAAATCGGGCATTTGTCCCAATTCACGGCGCGCAAGGATTTCAAAACTGGCCTGCGCAGTATCATAGGAATACCCCTCGGCTTCGCGCGATTTGATAACATCTAGTATCCGACCCAAGGCTGGATCGCCCTTTTCCACTATGATGCCGGCATCGCGCAATCGTTTGATTAGGTTGCTTTGACCTGCTTGATTTGACATCGGAATGATGCGTTCATTTCCGACATCATTAGGGTCAATATGTTCGTATGTGCTGGGATCCTTTAGGATTGCACTGGCATGCAATCCCGCCTTGTGCGCAAACGCGGCACTGCCCACATAGGGCGCCTGACGGGAGGGAACGCGGTTCAAAATATCATCCAACAGGCGAGAAGTCCGCGTTAGGGTTTTTAACGCATCATGACTGACCCCAACATCAAACTGAGATGCATAGGGTTCTTTTAACAAAAGCGTCGGGATCAACGATGTCAGGTTTGCATTCCCGCACCGTTCCCCAAGTCCGTTTAGGGTGCCCTGAATTTGGCGTGCGCCCGCTTCAACTGCCGCCAATGAGTTTGCCACTGCGTTTTCTGTGTCGTTGTGTGTGTGAATACCCAAACGGTTCCCAGGTATTCCTGCGGTGATCACTTCGCTGACGATGCTTTTCACTTCACTGGGCAGGGCACCACCGTTTGTGTCGCATAACACAATCCATCGCGCCCCTGCATCCATCGCGGCCTTTAGGCACGTGATCGCATAGCTTGGGTTCGCTTTATAGCCATCAAAAAAATGTTCGGCGTCAAACAGCGCCTCGCGCCCTTGGGACACACAATGGGCAATAGATGCCGAAATCGTTTCTATGTTTTCATCAAGAGTGATGCCCAAAGCCTTGGTCACGTGAAAATCATGGGTTTTGCCCACCAAACAAACTGCGGGCGTGCCTGCGTTTAGAACTGCGGCCAGAACATCATCATTTTCGGCTGATCGTCCCGCACGTTTGGTCATGCCAAAGGCGGTGAATTGCGCCCTTGTTTCAGGGCGTGCATCAAAAAATGCGCTGTCCGTTGGGTTCGCGCCGGGCCATCCGCCTTCGATATAATCGATACCAAGATCATCCAACGCCAGCGCAAGGGTGTGTTTTTCATCAGTTGAAAACTGTACACCTTGGGTTTGTTGTCCATCGCGCAGGGTGGTGTCGTAGATGTATAAACGCTCTTTACTCACGGCGGTTCCTACTGTTTCTGGGCCCATTGACCTTTGGGCTATATGATCCCGTCCAATGCAGCAATATCAAATCCTGAGGCTGGGACAAGTTCAACACCTGTCTTGCTTATCCGTACTTCCAGCCCTGCGGCCTGATAGACGGACTTAAGTCTGTCCACTTCGCTGAAATCTTTGGTTTCCATGGCGTTTTGACGGGTGGCAAACAAATGCGCTTCATGCGCGGATAAATCCACAGCCTCTGCCCATGCACCCATATCAGGTGTGAGTAGTCCAAGGAGTTCCGCGCCCGCACGCAAACCCGCAACATCGCCCGCATTCGCCAATTTGTGCAGTTCTGCAATCACACCAGCCGTGTTCAAATCATCCCCCAGCGTATCCAAAATGGATTGTGGGACCTGACCTGCCGCGTGATCGGCAACCAATGTGCGCCATTTGCGCAATGTTTTTTCCGCCTCTTTCGCCTTGGCATCGGTCCAATCCATGGGTTTGCCATAATGCGTTGAAAGGAACACAAAACGGATCACTTCGCCGGCGTATCCCTGATCCAACAAATCGCGCACGGTAAAAAAATTGCCAAGGGATTTTGACATTTTCTTACCTTCAACTTGTAGCATTTCATTGTGCAACCAGATATTAGCAAATCCTGCATCGGGATAGGCACAGCAACTTTGGGCGATTTCATTTTCGTGGTGGGGGAACATTAAATCGTTGCCGCCCCCATGAATGTCAAACGAGGCCCCCAGAAGTTCATAGGACATGGCAGAACATTCAATATGCCACCCTGGGCGACCACGTCCCCAAGGGCTGTCCCAACCCGGCAGATCATCTGCAGATGGTTTCCATAAAACGAAATCCATTGGGTCACGTTTATAGGGCGCAACCTCGACCCGTGCGCCTGCGATCATATCGTCCAGTGAACGCCCCGATAGTTTTCCGTAATCCTGATAGGAAGACACAGAAAACAAAACATGCCCTTCGGCGGCATAGGCATGGTTATCGGCGATCAATTGTTCAATCATTGCAACCATTTGTTCGATAAACTCCGTTGCACGGGGCATATGGTTAGGAAGCAGATTGCCAAGCGCGCCCATATCCTCCAGATACCACTGGATCGTTTCGGCCGTTATGTCAGAAATAGGACGACCGCTAGCTGCTGCGCGCGCATTGATTTTGTCATCGACATCAGTGAAATTTCGCACGTATGTGACCTGCTCCGTGCCGTACACCTGACGCAACAGACGATACAAGACATCGAACATGATGACGTTGCGCGCATTCCCAATGTGGGCGCGATCATACACGGTGGGCCCACACAAATACATGCGCACATTGTTTGGATCAATCGGGGCAAAAATCTCTTTTTGGCGGCGTATTGAATTGTGCAGTTTGATCGTCGTCATTCGGGTGTCCTTTGCCGTGGGCATACGCAGAATTAGGCGGGACTTAGCAATTTCATTTAGGGAATGTAAATGACCTTAAATCCAACCTGAATAGATTGAATTAGCAACAGCAGATAATTTTTGCGTCAATGGTCAACATAAGGCGAGTGTTAACAAAAGACGTTAGGTATTTCAACACAATTCCAGTTTGACATTTCATATGCCCCGTGGCCCATTTGGGTGAACAGGCAAGGGGTGGCAGATGCAGCTTTCAAAACGCATTCAACAAATCACAACAGATGGGTCAGATGGATGGGAGATCCTGTATAAATCCCGTGCAATGATCGCCAAAGGGCAGGATGTATTGGAACTAACTATCGGTGAACACGACATTCGCACCGATCCAAAAATTTTACAGGCCATGCATCACGCCGCCCTTGGTGGGCACACAGGATATGCCAGTGTCCCCGGAACACCTGAATTGCGGCGTGCTGTTGCGGCGCGTGTTCAGACGCGAACGGGTGTGGCGACCAGTCACAAGAATGTTTTGATCACACCTGGGGGACAGGCGGGTTTATTTGCGTCAATCCTTTCTGCGACTGATCCCGGGGATGGTGTTGTGCATTTTGATCCGTATTACGCGACCTATCCCACCACAATCCGCGCGGCCAGTTGTGTTCCCATGCCAATTAAAACGGGGCCAGAAAATGATTTTCAACCCAGTGTTGCTGATTTGACCGTCTGTCCAGATGGCGCGCGCGCAGTGTTGATGAATTCGCCCAATAACCCAACGGGCACGGTTTATTCGGACGCGACAATGGGCGCGATCGCTGATTATGTGCAGCGCAATGATCTGACCCTAATTTCAGACGAGGTGTATGACACACAAATATGGTCAGGCGATCATATATCGCCGCGTACCTTACCCGATATGGCAGCGCGCACGATTGTGATCGGGTCGATGTCCAAAAGCCATGCAATGACAGGTAGTCGCATTGGATGGGTCATCGCCCCAGAAGAGGCGATTGAAAATATGATCGATTTGGCAACCAACACGACCTACGGCGTTGCGGGATTTGTTCAGGATGCGGCGCTATTTGCCCTGACCCAAGGCGCAGCGTTCGAAGATGACATCGCCGCACCGTTTAAACGGCGACGCCAAATCGCGTTGGATATTTTGGAACGGTTTCCCAATATCGCGATGATTGCTCCACGTGGGGGGATGTATGTGATGCTGGATTTGCGCAAAACCGGGTTAAGCGGAATCGAATTTGCAAACCGCCTACTGGACGAACGCGCCATTGCCGTGATGCCGGGGGAAAGTTTCGGACAGGCTGCAGGGGGGCATATTCGCGTGGCGATGACAATCGCGGATGATCGCTTTGTTGAGGCCCTGCACGGCGTATGCGAATTTGCCGAAAGTTTGATGCATGCCTGACTCTATTTCTACGATCCGGAATTTGGGACCTGCGATTGAAGAAAGCTTTGCACGCGCTGGGATCACCAGCGCCAATGAATTGCGTGACATGGGCGCGGATGCAGGGTATTTGCGTTTGCTGCAATCAGGTGCACGCCCCCATTTTATTGCCTATTATGCCCTGGTGATGGGGCTGCAGGGGCGGTTGTGGAATGATCTCGACAGCAACGAAAAGGCCGCTTTGCGCGTCCGCTTTGATGCGTTAAAGGCGCAAGTTGCAACGCCATCTGCTCCGTCCGGGATTGAGGCAGTTTTGGATAAAATAGGCGTTGGATCGCGTCGCAGGAAATGAAACTAGGCGCGACGCTTTTGAGTGGCGAGCCAGATTAACGCGCCCCCTGCCAGTGTCAGAAATGGAACCATCGCAATATTGACGGCGCTCCACCCTTCCACCGCCGAGCCACCTGAGCAATTCATCAAACCCCCCGATGCGAGGGACGCCATTGTGACCCCACCAAAAACGAAGAAGTCGTTCATGCCCTGAACAATTCCCTTTTCTTCGGGGTTATGGGCGGATGCCAACATTGTGGTTGCACCAATAAAGCCAAAGTTCCATCCAACCCCTAACAGGATCAGCGCAAGGAAGAAGTTTTCAACATTTACGCCATGCAATGCGACCGCACCAGCGCAGGCTAAAATGAACAGGCCAGCCGCAACAATTTTAGTCGTGCCAAAACGCGCGATCAAATGCCCTGTGAAAAACGATGGAACAAACATCGCCAGAACATGGGCCGAAACAATGTCAGCGGCCGTGTTTTGTTCGAACCCACATCCAACAACCGCCAATGGTGTTGATGTCATAACTAGGTTCATCAATGCATATGACACCATTGCACAAATCATCGCTACCACCACTGTGGGTGTTTTCATGATTTCCCAACGGCTGCGGCCAATTGGGGCATTTGCGCTGCGCGGCTTAGGTTTTGGAATGTTTAGTGCCAGAAACAAAACGGACCCAACGACATTTATGACGATGATTGCCAGATATGTTCCCATAAAGGGCACGACCATAGATTGGGCTGTGACCTTGACCAGCTGCGGTCCGATTAATGCAGAGGCCAGTCCTCCTGCCATGACGTATGAGATTGCTTTGGGGCGGAACGCTTCGCTTGCGGTATCTGCCGCGGCAAACCGATAAAATCCTTGTGCGGACATATACGTGCCGGTCAAGAACGAACCGATCAAAAACACTTCAAATGACTGCAGATAAAGTCCAACAGCACCAACCGCACCGCCAAGTGCACCACCCAATGCGCCAATGAAAAACCCAACGCTGCGCCCATAGCGTTGCATGATCATAGAGAGCGGATTTGCCGCCACCATGGATCCTAAGACAATCAGTGAAATTGGCAATGTTGCATAACAGGGGTTTGGTGCCAAGGTTTGTCCGGCCAGTCCCCCAATCGTAAAGATCATAGGCATTTGGGACCCAAGAATGGCCTGCGCCAAAACCAAAACCGTTACGTTAAATTTTGCGCGCTTATGTGCGCTGGCATCTGTGCCAAAATCAGTATGTGTCATAAGCCTCCATTATGGGCCTCATTGCATCCCTGCAAGCAAAAAGTGCGAAACGCGTAGCAGGCCACATGTAACATTGCGCTATTATCCAAAATGCGTAGTCTGGCAATATGCAAGGTGATGTAAAAGTTTTGGTTCGATCAGGCTCACGGGAAGGGGTGGATTTGATCCAACAATTACAGAAAAAACAGATCGGTGTGGTTGCATCCATTCTGGGTGATGCCCGCACCAGAAATACAATTACCGCACCCGTTCACTTTGGTGGATTTAGCACATTGGCGGATTTTGCGGGGTTCATTCGCACTAATGAAATTACGCATGTCGTTGATGCGAGTCATCCAAACGATCTGGAAATTTCGCTGCAAACCCAACAGTGGTGTCGCACACTGGATTTAAAATTTATGAACGTTACACGGTCTGGGTGGTCTGCAGGGGACGGGGATAATTGGCACATTGTGGCAAGCGAAGCGGATGTTGCAACGCTCATCACCCAACCTGCGCGGGTATTTTTGGCAACGGGGCGGATGCGGTTGTTAGATTTTTCAAATTTAGAACATTGTTATTTGTATTGTCGACAGATTGATGTTGCGCCTGATGCCTTTCCCTTTTCAAATGGTGAATATGTTTTGGGTCATCCCCCCTTTAGTATCAAAGATGAGATGGCCCTGTTTGAACGTCTGAAAATAGATTGGTTGGTTCTTCGCAATGCTGGGGGGGAAAGAAGTATGTCTAAATTGATCGCTGCAAGGAATTTGGGGATGCCTGTTGCCATGATTGAGCGCCCCAATCTGGTTAAGCCAAGCGTGGCGACAGTTGATGGGGCACTGGAATGGTTGGGTATATGTTAAATGAACGCCTGATAACGGGGGACGCATGCGTTGCCGAAGGGGCTGCATGGTTGGCGGCACATGATCCGCGTTTTGCCGATGCGTTGGCCCTAACGGGGCCCTTGCCTTTGCGCCTGCGCGAAGGGGGATTTCATCAACTTCTCTCGGCCATTGTCTCTCAACAGCTGAGTGTTTCGGCGGCGGCATCAATTTGGGCGCGCGTCCAAAATGCAGGTGTCACAACGCCCAAGGCCATTCACAATAGCAGTGATGCAGATATGCGCGCACTTGGGTTAAGTCGGCAAAAAATCGGATATGCGCGTGCGCTGGCAGATGCGGGAATTGATTTTGATGCTTTGCCAATGAAACCATTGGATGAGGTGATTGCCGAATTAACCGCTGTTTCCGGGATCGGTGTTTGGACGGCGGAAATTTATGCGATGTTCAGCCTGCATCGCGCCGATGTGTTCGCGCATGCGGATTTAGCATTACAAGAGGCCGCGCGGCATTTGTTTGATCTGGACAAACGACCCACACCAAAAGTCATGCGTGACATGGCCGATCAGTGGCGCCCATGGAGATCGGTTGCAGCGCGTCTATTATGGGCCTATTACAAATGCATCAATGAACGCGAGGGAGTGCGATGACACGAGTTTTAACCGCAGGACGCAAAGAACCCCAATCTGGTGACACACGCTCTGCCGTTGTGTTTTTGCACGGCTACGGCGCAAATGGTGCGGACCTGTTAGGGTTGGCAGACCCCTTGGCAGAACATTTGCCTGATACTTTGTTTGTGGCCCCTGACGCCCCGGAAAACTGCGCGGGCAGTCCCCTTGGGTATCAATGGTTTCCGATCCCTTGGATTGATGGATCCAGCGAAGAGGAAAGCAGCCGTGGCATGCAGCAGGCGGTTGAAGATTTGAACGCCTTTCTTGATGCGTTGATGGTGGATGAGGATCTGTTACCAGAACAGGTGTGTTTGTTTGGGTTTTCCCAAGGGACTATGATGTCGCTGCACGTGGCACCCCGCCGTGAAGATCCCGTTGCGGGGATCGTTGCGTTTTCGGGGCGCTTGTTGGAACCAGAATTGCTGGCAGATGAAGTACAATCGCGCATGCCAATCCTATTGGTGCATGGGGATCAGGATGATGTTGTTCCTGTTCAATCGCTACCCCAAGCTGCAGAAGCGTTGCAAAATGCAGGCTTTAGCGATGTTTACGCCCATGTGATGAAGGGTACTGCACACGGTATTGCCCCTGACGGGCTGAGTGTTGCACTGGCCTTTATCCGTGATCAACTAGGGTTCTAATCACCATTTCCCTGTTACACAGGGCTGTTCCTAATCAGACTATGACATTGCTAGATCAAGGGGGTTGATCGAATTGGATCACGATATATAGTGATTGCAAAGATATCTAATAAGTGAGTAGTGAACAATTAGGGGACACCCCAATGGACGGCGAATTTAGGACAGACTTTGTACGACAACCAGTTGGATCAAATCATCATCCTGCACTGGTGCTGAACGCGGATTACAGACCGCTTTCATATTATCCTCTATCGCTTTGGTCCTGGCAGGATGCGGTTAAGGCGGCTTATATGGATCGGGTCGATATTATCGCTGAATATGACACGATCGTACGCAGCCCCACGACCAGTATCCGGATCCCTTCGGTTGTTGTTTTGCGCGATTATGTAAAACCGCAAAAGCGCGTGGCCTTCACACGCTTTAATTTATTTTTGCGCGATGGATTTCAATGCCAATATTGTGGCTCTCGGGGGGATTTGACCTTTGATCACGTGGTTCCGCGCAAATCTGGGGGTGTGACCAGTTGGGAAAATGTGGTTGCGGCCTGTTCCAAATGTAACCTGAAAAAGGGGTCCAAGGCG
>CAXABH010000059.1:0-8510 GCA_963966925.1 uncultured Rhodobacterales bacterium | reverse complement strand
CAACACTCTCGCGCCGCAACATCATGCCGTACCCATAACATGGAACGTCATCACGGAATGTGCCACCGATCAATGCGTGAATGGGCAACCCAGTCGCTTTTCCTGCAATGTCCCAAAGGGCAATGTCAACACCAGACAGCGCCTGCAGCGGCATTCCCTTTTGTCCATGATCTCGCAAAAGGTTATACACCTTATGCCAAATCACGTCGCGATTTAACGCGTCATCCCCCAAAATCATTGGGGCAATTACATTTTCCACAATGGATTTATTGGCAATTGCAACATTGCCCGGACCAAAACATTCACCCCATCCTACGATCCCTTGATCCGTTTCGACACGTACCAAATGCGCCGTGCGCTTGGTATAATATTGCTGCGAATAGCCCAACTCTTCTGGCATATCGCACAACAAAACATGTGAGGTGATTGCGGTAATTTTCATGTTGTTAGCCAAAATTGGCGGGACCACTCAATAGTCCCGCCAAACCGTTCAAACCTGTAATCAGGTTTTATTCCATCGCGCCGATGCCGCGTAGGAAGGCTAGGTGGCTTTCAAGCAACTCTTTTGATTCAGGAGTTGTTGCAAACTTAACCCATGCTTCTTGAACCGCTGTACGATACTTTGCCAACTCTTCGGGTGACCATTCGTACATATTCAAACCCTGCTCTGCCAATTTCACAGAGTTCTCAGCATTTTTCACTTCGTTGATTGTTGTGTTCTTAAGTGCCAGCGCCTGCATGCCTACTTTTAGGATTGCTTTATGCGCATCTGGCATTCCATCCCAAACATCCTTGCGACACGCAAGGTGGTCCGCTGGCATTGAGTGGAAACCAGGATAGTTTGTGTGTTTCGCGATATCATACAAACCTAGCCCGATGTTGTTAGTCAGGTTCGCAGCATCCGCACCATCAATGATGCCTGTTTCCAGTGCCGTAAAGATTTCGTTGAAATCCATCACGATGGGTGATGCGCCCAACTCTTCAAAAATCATAGTGATGATACCAGGAGGCGAACGGAATTTCCAATTTGTGAAATCTTCAACGCCACGGATTGGACGTGTTGATGACAGCGATTCAGGACCAGGGATCCACCAACCAACGAATTCCATGTTATGTTGGTTATAAAGCGAATTTAAGGCATCATAACCGCCACCGTGTAGCAACCACGCCATCTGCTGGTATGGATTTGCATAGCCACCATTAAGGTCGCCGGTGAATTGGAACGCGGGGTTTTTACCCGTTTGATAGGCGCCACCTGTCATGTCACAATCAAGAATGCCTGTGGCAGCCGCGTCAAATGTTTCCGCTGATTTGACAACAGATGAGGAATAGAACATTTCGATCGCGATATCGCCGCCAGACATCGCATGAATGTCTTCCACAAACTCTGCAGCCATCTGACCGGATAGTGTTTCTGGGCTAAAGTGCGTTTGAATGCGCAGATTTGTTGTCGCCGATGATGCGGTTGTTGCAAGCAACGCAGCTGCACCTATGGTTGTGGCAACCTTTTTCACAAAACTCATTTTATTCTCCCTATTGGTTGTTGTGTAATCTCACCCAACGTTCAACTGTGGGCGCTGCAGGTAGCCTACCTGCAAATTATCATCTGGCAAGAAAAAAGTTGAACTTACTCATAATGTCGATAATGTTATAAAATGTCAAAGTTTTGGAATTTACGATGAAGGCTTATACGACGACCGATATTTATGATGATCTGTACGAACAATTGATCAACGCAGTTATTCCCGCAGGTCGCAAAATTAAACCAGTAGAGTTGCAAGCGAAATATGGATGTTCGACCAACACAATTCGCGACACCCTGCTGCGATTGTCGAAAATCGGATTGGTCACCTTTGAAATGCAACGCGGATTTAAAGCGCGCGACACCTCGCCCGAAACGCGTGCGGACATCGCCAAATTTCGTGTTCTGTTGGAACAAGAAGGTGCTGCACTTTCGATCCGTAATGCTGGTATTGACTGGGAAATTCAACTACATACAGCGCATCACAAACTGACCCACATCGAAAAACTAATGACCAAACGGGGTTTGATAGATGAACAACTTTTGGTTTGGTCCGCCGCTGAATTTGAATTTCACGATGCCCTGATATCTGGCTGCGGCTCGGAAATATTGATAGAAACTTATGGCTATATATATGCACAATTTCGCCAACAATTTGTTTCGCAGGAACGTGATTTTGGCGCAAATTACTTTGAATCAATCATTGAAGAACACGCCGCAATTTTGAATGCCGCTTTGGCACGGGATGAAGAAACCTGCAAACAAGCGATCTATGATCACATGAAAAGGAATTTCTAATATCGTCCCATCAGGGGATGGATTGTTAGAATCATAATTCGCTAAAATATTGAAATTTCGATTAATTGCGAATTTTATTGAACATCATACAATCCACCGATAGGTTCATGTATACGTCATCAACACGCAGAAATTTGCGCACCAAAGAAAAAATCGAAAACAACTTGGACACGAATATGTCACACAGACTTGAAAATAAACGCGCACTTTTAACAGCAGCTGGTCAAGGGATTGGGCGCGCCACAGCCATTGCAATGGTGCGTGAAGGCGCGCATGTATTCGCAACGGACATTAACCCAGACACGCTGGCAGATCTGAAACAAGAAGCGCAAGGTTTGGGTACGATCGAAACATTTACATTGGATGTCCTGGATAATGATGCAGTTGTGGCTGGGGTCGCGCGCGCCAAACCAGATATCCTATTCAACTGCGCGGGTTTTGTACACAACGGGACGATATTGGAGTGCACGAATGACGAATGGTCGTTTGCGTGGGATTTAAATGTCGGTTCAATGCACCGAATGATCCGCGCAGCCCTGCCCGGCATGTTGGAGCGTGGCATGGGATCCATTATAAACATGTCCTCTGTTGCGTCTTCGATTAAGGGGGCGCCGAACCGATATGTCTATGGCACGACCAAGGCCGCTGTAATCGGGCTTACCAAATCTGTTGCAACGGACGTAATCACCCAAGGTGTGCGGTGTAATTGCATTTGTCCTGGCACTGTCGAAAGCCCTTCGCTGCACGATCGTTTGCGCGCGACAGGTGATTACGAAGCCGCGATGAAAGCATTCATTGCACGTCAACCCATGGGTCGCATCGGTGCTGCAGAAGAAGTCGCCGCACTTGCCGTATATTTGGCATCTGACGAAAGCGCCTTTACCACTGGTCATGCACACGTTATCGACGGCGGTTGGTCAAACTAAATTATATTTCGGAGAAAAAGAGAATGAGTGACAAGAAAAAACTGCGCTCTCGTCTGTGGTTCAACAACCCTGATGATCGTGAAATGACGGCTCTTTATCTTGAGCGGTACTTAAACTACGGGCTAACACGCGAAGAATTGCAAGGCGACAAACCCATTATTGCAATTGCCCAAACTGGCAGCGATCTAAGCCCATGTAACCGCCACCACATCGAATTGTCCAAGCGTGTTCGTGACGGTGTAATTGCGGCCGGTGGTACGGTGATTGAAATCCCCGTACATCCCATTCAGGAAACAGGCAAACGACCCACAGCAATGTTGGATCGCAACTTGGCCTATCTGTCACTGGTGGAAACACTATACGGATATCCCATTGATGGGGTCGTGCTGAACATTGGATGCGATAAAACCACCCCTGCTCTGCTTATGGCAGCTGCGTCGGTGAATATTCCTGCAATCGCGCTTTCCGTTGGTCCAATGTTGAACGGATCATTTCGTGGTCAGCGCACAGGATCAGGCACAATTGTATGGAAGGCCCGCGAGCTGCTTGCAAAAGGCGAAATTGATGATGATGGGTTCATGGATTTAGTTGCCTCATCCGCACCATCGACGGGATACTGCAACACCATGGGCACAGCGACCACTATGAATTCCATTGCCGAAGCCCTAGGCATGCAATTACCCGGATCAGCCGCCATTCCTGCGCCTTATCGTGAACGGGGTCAAATGGCCTATATGACGGGCAAACGGATCGTTGATATGGTGCATGAGGATTTAAAGCCCTCTGATATCATGACGAAAGAGGCTTTTGAAAACGCGATTGTGTTGAATTCGGCGATTGGTGGTTCAACAAACGCACCTATCCATCTGAATGGATTGGCAAAATTACTGGGCATTGAATTAACAAATGATGATTGGCAACGCCTTGGCCATAAGGTTCCGCTGCTTGTTAATCTTCAGCCCGCAGGCGAATATCTGGGCGAGGATTATCACCGCGCAGGTGGCGTTCCTGCCGTCATTGGTCAGTTGATCAAGGCGGATATGCTACCCCACCCAAATCAGATCACCGCCAACGGCAAAACCATGGGCGATAACTGCACAAACGTCGAAATCATCAACACGGATGTGATCAAACCCATTGAAACCCCGATCAAAGAGCATGCCGGTTTCATCAACCTGACGGGAAATCTGTTTGACAGTTCGATCATGAAAACCAGTGTGATCAGCCAAGAGTTCACCGACAGATACCTGTCGAATGCAGATGATCCAAACGCCTTTGAAGGACGCGCAATTGTGTTTGACGGACCAGAAGATTTCCACAAGCGTATTGATGACGAAAGCCTAGGGATCGATGAACATTGCATTTTAATGATGCGCGGCACAGGTCCAATCGGATATCCAGGCGGGGCCGAGGTGGTGAACATGCGCCCCCCTTCCTATTTGTTGAAACGGGGTATCAATTCACTACCTTGTGTTGGGGATGGTCGCCAATCTGGGACATCTGGGTCCCCATCCATTCTGAACGCCGCACCCGAGGCGGCAGCGGGTGGTGGACTAGCGCTTGTGCAAACAGGTGACATGGTGCGTATTGATCTAAACGCCTGCACCGCAAACATCTTAATCAGCGATGACGCCCTACAAAGTCGTCGTGCGGCCCTGCCGGAAAACGCACATCGTGCAACGGCACAAACCCCTTGGCAGGAAATTTTCCAAGAAAAAGTACGCCAATTCGACGATGGCATGCTGTTGGAAGGGTCAGAAAAACACAAAGATATCGCGGCACGCCACGTGCCACGCGACAACCATTAAAGGATAGTAGAAACAATGAAACTTGTACGTTATGGCGCTGTTGGCGAAGAAAAACCTGGAATGGTCGATACAAATGGCACGTTGCGCGATCTTTCGGCACATGTGGCTGATTTTACAGGTGAGACAATCGGTGATGACACCATCGCAAAATTACGCGCGTTGGATCCCACCAGTCTGCCCGCGGTTGATGGCAACCCGCGCATGGGTAGCTGTGTTGGAAACATCGGTAAATTCATGTGTATCGGTTTAAACTACGCCGATCACGCCGCAGAAACGGGCGCAGATATTCCCGAACACCCCATTTTGTTTATGAAGGCAAACTCTGCCATCACAGGTCCAAATGATGACGTTGTGATGCCGCGCGGATCAACCAAAACAGATTGGGAAGTAGAACTGGGTGTGGTCATCGGTAAGGCCGCAAAATACGTCAGTGAAGAAGATGCGCTGGATTACGTGGCGGGCTATTGTCTGTGTAATGATGTCAGCGAACGTCATTTCCAAACATCACTGACCGGTCAATGGACCAAGGGCAAATCTTGCGACACATTTGGCCCAACGGGACCATGGTTGGTCACACGGGATGAGGTTGCAGATCCACAAAACCTGGATATGTGGTTGGACGTCAACGGCAAACGCATGCAAACAGGCAATACCAAAACCATGATTTTCACTGTGGCACAGGTGATTTCGCACCTATCCCAGTTGTTCACGCTGCATCCCGGTGATGTGATCTCAACAGGCACACCCCCTGGTGTGGGCATGGGAATTAAGCCAGAGCCTGTTTACCTAAAAGACGGTGATGTTATGGAATTGTCGATCCAAGGTTTGGGTGTGCAACGCCAAAACGTGCGCGCCGATGACTAAACCCATTCTGTTGCAAATCGGGAATGTAACACAGCGGATGAAAAACCGCTTTGATGAACTTTTCGATGTGCATGTCTGGTTTGAACAACAGGATCCTGATGCCTTTGTCGCGGACCAGGGCTCAGGTGTGCTTGCTATTGTAACAGATGGACATTGGGGCGTACCAGATCAATTGTTGGCGCGCCTGCCCAACCTAAAGGTCGTGTCCTCGTATGGGGTTGGATACGATGCGATTGATGCGGATGATGCTGCGGCACGCGGTATTTTGGTATCACACACGCCAAATGTCCTGAATGATGAGGTTGCAGATACCGCGATTATGCTTTGGCTGGCCACATCGAGACGTTTGATACAGGCGGATAAATGGGCGCGATCTGGACAATGGGAACGCAAAGGGGCCTTTCCACTGACCAGATCCGTTCAAAAACGTCAGGTCGGCATACTGGGTATGGGCCGCATTGGGGAAACCATCGCAAAACGTGCGATTGGGTTTGATTCAACAATCCATTATCATTCGCGCACTCCCAAGGATGTCAATTTCATTTATCACAGCACTATAAATGATTTGGCCGCAGCTGTTGATGTTTTATTCGTGATCACACCGGGTGGAACAGCCACGACGCATTTGGTGAATACAGATGTCATAAACGCCCTTGGCCCACAGGGTATATTGATCAATGTGGCACGCGGATCTGTCGTAGATGAAACCGCAGTGATCGCGGCCCTACAAGAGGGGCGATTGGGATCAGCGGCGCTGGACGTCTTTGAACACGAACCCACAATTCCAGATGCCTTGAAAACCATGGAAAATGTGGTTTTGGCCCCCCACATCGGCAGCGCATCAGTGGAAACCCGTCAGGCTATGGGCGATCTGACTTGCGATAACCTAGAGCGCTATGTTCAGGATCAAACAGTCGTTACACCCGTGCCTGAATGTGCGCACTTAACCAGAAAATAGTATGTCCACGATTACAAATATCCACATTCAATATTTTTGCCCACCCTTGGATGAGGTGTTAGAGGATGCCAAACATGGTGCCCACACGCATTTCGAATTGGTAACAGTGACAATCACAGATGCGGATGGGATTTCAGGTACGGGGTATACCTATACCGGTGGCAAAGGTGGCCGATCGATCCAGGCCATGATCCAACACGATCTTGTCCCATATTTGATGGGTCAGGATACGCAGGATATTGATGCCCTTTATGATGGGATGCAGTGGCATGTACATTATGTGGCACGCGGTGGCATTGCATCCTTTGCCATTTCGGCAGTGGACATTGCATTGTGGGATTTGCGGGGCAAACGGTTGAACACATCCCTGTTGCAGATGGCGGGTGGTGCGCAGGATCGCTGCAACGCCTATCGCGGGGGGATTGATCTGGGTTATGACCTGCCCCGTCTGTTGCGCAGTATGGATGAATATATGGATGCCGGGTTTGATGCGGTTAAAATCAAAATCGGACAGCCCGAATTGGCCCAGGATATCGAACGCATCCGCGCTGTGCGCGCCCAAATTGGGGACAAACGCACCTTTATGGTTGATGCCAATTATGCCTTTAGCGTGGAACAATCCATTACGGCGTCTAAGGCGTTTGAAGATCAGAATATTTACTGGTTTGAGGAACCCACAATCCCCGATGATTATCAGGGGTATGCGCGCATCGCCGCTGCGACAACTGTTCCCCTAGCGATGGGCGAAAACCTGCATACGGAACATGAATTTAGCTATGCGTTCGAACAAAGCAATTTGGGCTTTATCCAACCTGACGCGTCAAACTGCGGTGGCATCACAGGTTGGTTGCGGGTTGCAGCGATGTCAGAAAAATACGGCATCCCAATTTGTAGCCACGGCATGCAGGAATTGCACGTCAGCCTTGTGTCCGCCCGCCCAAACGCTGGCTGGCTAGAGGTGCATTCGTTTCCCATTGATCAATACACACACCGCCCACTGGTCATGGAAAACGCCATGGCAGTAGCCCCCAATGTTTCGGGAATAGGCGTCAGTTTTGATTGGGATAAACTGCGTGCGCATTCAGGCTGATATCACTTGCATCGCACCAGTTCACGCAATGAACGCACCGCACATTTCAGCGCGATTATCGCCCGCTGAATACGGCCTGTCTTACTGGCGGCCCTGTCCATGGATTGTGCGACGTTGTTGACCAACCATGCGCGCTTTAAAATCAAACCTTTTAAAATCTCATCACTCTATCTGAACCTAACTGTAGTTAATTTGAATTGCGATTAAGCCAGAAAATAAGATACGGTTGGTCATTATTTCAAAAGTAGCATTGATAAGAAAATTTAAATGAAAGATTCATTGGCATTAGGCCTGTGCCTTTTAACTTTGTCGGGTTGTATGACAACAGGCGTGCATGTGACACGCTCATTAAACAACACGGCATGGGGATATCAAAAAGTCACGTCACCCGTGCGCGCGGGTGAAATTGCGCAAAGATTTGAATTGCGCGCAGGAGACTGTGGATCAGATGAGCACGGTAGTGATTGTGACCGAAACGCAGAACGCAGCGAAGTCGCGTCAACCGTTCGCTGGGATGTGGACGACACCGTTTGGGCGTCGGGTA
>CAXABH010000058.1:0-8528 GCA_963966925.1 uncultured Rhodobacterales bacterium | reverse complement strand
TGAACAGGCGTATCAAAATCCGGCTCACCAAGGCCTAGATCTATAATGTCTTCACCACGGGCTTTTGCCTCTTTTGCAGCTTGGCTGACCCAAGCTGAGGCAGAGGGTTTTATGGGCGTCAGACGTGACGCTGCAAAATTCATTTCAGTGCACCTTTGGTCTGCGCCAACGCCGCATCTGCGGCACGCGCCAATAGTCCCGTGTCCGTTGCAATCGCTACAAAAGTAAAGCCTTTGTTCATTAACTCAGCCCCAAAGCTGGGGTCAGTCACCAAAGTGCCCACTGGCATGCCTTTGGCGATCAACTTTTGAGCAGCTGGCATGATAATCGACCAGACTTCAGGCGCCATCGGTTGGCCAAGTTTACCAATATCAGCCGCGATATCCGCAGGGCCAAAAAAGATCCCATTGACCCCATCCACTTCCGAGATCGCATCAGCCTGCTGCACCGCTGCGTGGGTTTCAAGCTGCAAGAGAACCGAAGTTTCCTCTTCTATGCGCGCGACATAATCGCTAATCCGACCAAAGGCAGTCGCGCGTGTAGACCCCGAAACACCGCGGATACCGCGTGGCGGATAGCGTGTGGCAGCGACGGCCTTTTCAGCCTCTTGCACGCTTTGGATCATCGGAAACAGCAGCCCAGATGCGCCCAAGTCCAACAGGCGTTTAACCGCTACAGCATCGTTCCACTCAACTCGTACCAAAGCTGTAGTTGGAGATGCTGCAAAAGCCTGAAGCTGCGACAGCACGCTGAAATAGTCATTCGCACTGTGTTCCATATCGATCAGCGCCCAGTCGTACCCAGCCGTCGCTACAACCTCTGTTGCAAAGTTACTGCACAGACTGATCCAAAGACCAACCTGTTTTTCACCAACAGCGATTGCGCGCGCAAATGGATTTACTGGTAACTTCATCAGATAATTGCTTTCTCAATTATAGGTCTATTTCCCGGAATACGTTCGTAATTAAAGGGTGACAGATCGAGTGCGCGATATTCACCATATGTCAGCCACTCAGCAGTGCCGCGTCCCATTGCGGGTGACTGTTGAAGTCCATGGCCAGAAAAACCATTAAGGAAGATGAAATTCGACAGTTCAGTATGGGGCCCCATAATCGCATTGTGATCAAAGGTGTTCATGGCATAGTGACCACCCCATTCAGATTGTACTTTGATCGCCTCAAACTGCGGAATCCGGGTCGCAAGTATTGGCCAGACATGGTTTTCCCACATTGATTGATCCATCGCAAAATCGTCGAAATCCACAGCAGGGTCATAGTCAGAATGCCCCCCACACTGATATGTGCCACCACCGTTTTCGCGGACATGCACACCTGATGGATCGATCGTCAGTGGCAAATCTTGTTCCAAGGGTTGCTCTGACTTGAAAATCCAGGAATACCGTTTGCGCGGTTCGACTGGCACATCGATACCTGCCATTTGAGCTGTACGTGCGGCGCGCGGCCCAGATGCGTTCACCAATTGACCACAAACGATGACTTCACCCGATGCGAGAGTAACACTTTCTACACGCGTGCCAGCAGCGTTTCGGTTAATCGCAACAACCTCATTTTCGATCCATTCGACCCCACGTTCACGGCTTTGACGTCGCCACCAGTCATTAACCGCGCTCCCATCCCAATAGCCCTCATCAACAAGGTTGATGGAACCCAAAACGATATCGTCAACGTTGTAGAATGGATATGCAGCCTTGATTTCTTCTGCTGTCATCAACTGCGTTGCAGCGCCCGCTTGCAACTGAACCTGTTGGTTTTCTCGCAGAATATCCGCGAAACCGTCATTGTCCGCCAAATACATATACCCAAATGAGCGTATGCCAAGTTCAGGCACTCTTTCATCACCGCCCATATAGCTACGGATATTTTTTACGAAGTCCGCGGCAAACTGACTAATACGAACATTCAAATCAGCAGAAAACTGTTGGCGCATACACGAATTCGTGTGCGTCGTAGAACAATTCTCAAACTTCATATCCCGTTCGACAACAAGCACCGAACCGTTGAAATCTGCGTTATCCGACAAAAACCATGCAGTCGATGCGCCCATGATGGCGCCTCCAATGATGATCACGTCATAACTTTGCTTTGCTGGGCTTTGGTTGCTCATATCTGTTCCCCTCTTGCGACGGCAGCATGTACTGCCGCGATATCTTCGGCAGACAATCCATAGTCTGCACGCGCTGTTTGTGTGGAAATGTATCCTTGTGCGAGATCTCGCATGACAAGGTCTTTGGATCGTTCCGCAGGATCACCGTAACCAGCCCCCCCAGGGAAGGCCATCAAGACCTTGCGTCCATGCGGCACAAATTGCTTGCCCTTGGCGCGCATTGCAGATCCATCATCCTGCGCAATTGTGGTAAGCGCGCCATTGCGACCACCACGGCGACCTCGTGCTGGATTTTCACTGCGATCGAACATTGCCTGAATATCGAACTCATGCCCGTCTTGCGCGCCGACTTCCATGTACTGACCCAAACCGCCACGGGTCTTTCCAGCCCCGCCGCTATCAGGGCGCAGTTCCTTACGCCAGATGATAACGGGGCCTGCGTGCTCTGTAGCTTCAATTGGCATGGTCATAACACCCGATGGAAACGCTGTGGCGTTCATTCCATCCAATACAGGGCGCGCACCCGACCCGCCAGAGTTGAACGTCAAAACTTCTGATCGGCAGGCATCAGCAGGCGCAGGCGTATCGCTGCGCGGGCGCAAACTAACCTGAAAATTGCAAAGACATCCTGCGCCTTCTGCTGGCACCAATCCTGGTACGATCTTATCAAAAGCATCGTAAACAGCGTCAGGCACAAAATGCCCCACGATATGGCGCAAAGCGACTGGTGCGGGATGCAATGCATTCACAATCGTGTTTTCAGGTGCCGTGATTTCAAACGGAGCCAGCGAAGCCGCGTTATTTGGAATATCTGGTGCAATTGCAACTTTTAGCGCGTAACAGGCATAGGCTTTGGTGTAGACCAACGGGCAATTAATGCCTTTCTTATCAATACCAGACGTTCCTGTGAAATCAGTAACAATACGGTCACCCTGGATGCTAATATTCACCTTCAAGGTAATGGGAACATCAAAACCGTCCATCGTCATTTCACCCTGAGCCGAGGTCTGAGGCAGTGCGGCGATCGCCTCAATCGTTGCACGCCGGGAACGTTCTAAAATGAATGCGGCAATCCCATCAAGATCTTCTAGCTGAAATTCTTTCATCATCTCGATCAGACGGCGATGACCAATTTCGTTACAAGTGGCAAGCGCGTATATATCACCAATCAATTGGTCAGGCTCGCGGACATTTCCACGGATTATGCGGACCAAAGTTTCATCTACATCGCCTTTATTGGCAAACTTCATAATCGGAATATAAAGGCCTTCTTCATAGACACTTTGTGCATCAGCCCCGAATCCACGTCCCCCAATGTCAACGATATGTGCAGTACAGGCAAAGAACCCGACCAAACTGCCATTGTGAAAGGACGGTGTAACCATAGTGATATCATGCAAATGGCCGGTACCTTCCCATGGGTCATTGGTGATATAGATGTCGCCTTCTAAAATATTCTGCCGTCCAATCCGACGTATGAAATGTGCAACGGCATCAGCCATCGCGTTTACATGGCCTGGCGTGCCGGTCACAGCCTGGGCCAACATGTTACAGTTGGTATCATAGACCCCAGCAGAGAGGTCGCCTGCTTCGCGAACCGACGTTGAAAATGCCGTACGCACAAGCGCTTGTGCCTGTTCTTCAACGATGGATATCAGGCGGTTCCACATGACTTGGTGGGCAACTTTTGTATGTTCATGACCCATCAGGCTGTTCCTTTTTTAACGACGTCTATGCAGCCGTCTGTTTGGCAAATGGCATCCCGGCTAACCGGTACGATTATCGTTGTTTCAGCTTCGGCCAATACTGCAGGCCCATTCGCGCGTTGACCAGCGGTCATTGCGCCACGGTCAATGACATTCGCCTTGAGATGTGTCCCAACTGCAGCGTCAAAGACATGCCGAGTACCGTTTGAGACGGCTGTTGCGTTGCCATCGGTTTGAGGTGTCAGGGGCACTTGTTTTTGTGGTGTCGTCGCATTGACAGACCAAACCGTAATCTCGATATCCATACCTGCCACTGGTCGACCAAAAAGTTTGGTGTACTCTTCCTTGAACCTGCTTTCAAAAGTGGCAGCATCAGGGTTCATTGCTTGGTCTTCCTGAAGTGGGATAGGAATTTCCCAACCCTGACCAGTGTAGCGCATATAAACTTTGAATTCTGACAAAATCTGGCTGGCTTCGTCACACGTGCGAACAAACCCTGTTGCTTCGTCCCTAAGATCAGTAAGCAGCACTTTGATTTTCTCTGCATCAAAGTCGCTAAGCTTCATATAAACAGAGCGATTTGCCTCAAAGCTGAAGGGCGCGCGCAAGAAGCCAATCGCTGAACCAACCCCAGCGCCAGGTGGCACTAATAAACGCTCAACACCCAGCTTCTCACAAAGTCGTGCCGCATGCAGTGGCGTAGCACCACCAAAGGCAATCATTGTATATTCACTGAGATCTTCTCCATTTTCAACGGCATGAACACGGGCAGCATTGGCCATATTCTCATCAACCACCTCTGCCACACCAAAGGCAGCTTCGACTGCATCCATTTCAAGTGTATCGCCCACATGTTTAGCGAGTGCGATTTTTGAATTATCTTGATGCAACTTGATCGAGCCGCCCGCAAAATTTTCGGGGTCAAGTTTACCCAAGATCAAATCAGCATCTGTCACACCGGGACGCGTACCGCCCTGACCATAGCACGCAGGGCCGGGTTCGGAACCTGCACTTTCTGGACCCACTCGGATTTGCTGCATGCTATCAACATGGGCCAAAGATCCACCACCTGCTCCGATTTCGACCATATCAATCACGGGTATCGAAATTGGCATGCCAGAACCCTTTTTGAAACGATAAGAGCGAGCTACCTCAAAAACACGACTTGTCTTTGGTGTTTGATGATTGATCAAGCAAATTTTGGCCGTAGTACCGCCCATGTCAAAGGATAAGACTTTATCCAAGCCGTAACGCGCCGCAATATGTGCGGCGAATACAGCGCCCCCCGCAGGGCCACTTTCAACCAATCTAACTGGAAATTCAGCTGCATTCTGGATCGAAATAATCCCCCCACCAGAGTGCATCAAAAAGATACGGCAATCCACTCCTTCCCCACGCAAACGATATTCAAGCCGGCCAAGATAAGACGCCATGAGGGGTTTAATATAGGCATTGGCAACCACCGTGTTAAACCGTTCATATTCACGCATCTGAGGAGATACTTCAGAAGAGATCGACACCGAAACATGGGGTAGTTTTTCGGCTATCACCTCGCGCACCAATTCTTCATGGGCGGCGTTCAAGTAAGAATGAATCAGTCCGACAGCGACACTTTCAAATCCTGCTTTCGCAATGCGTTCGACGACGGCTTCTACGTCTTTGCGATCAAGATCTACGAGTATTTCACCCTTCGCACTCATCCGCCCCGGAACTGTGAACCGCATCTGACGTGGCAAAAGTGGGTCCGGCAGGCTAAGGTTCAAATCATATTGTTCAAACCGGCTTTCAGTTCGCATTTCGATAACGTCACGAAACCCTTCGGTTGTTATGAGCGCAGTTTTTGCACCACGTCGTTCGATCAATGCGTTCGTCGCAAGTGTCGTTCCATGAATGATCTGTTCGATCTGTGACGGTTTCACACCGGCCTTTTCACAGACCTGATGCATTCCAGTTATGATTGCATCCTCAGGAGCAGCATAAGTTGTTAACACCTTTGTCGAGTATTGTTCAGCCCCACATTCAAGAACAACATCTGTAAAGGTGCCACCTATATCGACGCCGATGCGAATAGAATCTGTTCTCATGTACCTCTCCAATGCGAAATCACGGCTTAGGGCAATAAGCAACGCAAGACAGAAGAAAGCAAATTAATTTAATTTCTATACCTGATCAATTTTTTTGATCTAATATTTTTTCTGGTCTAACATATGCGGCGATTTCGCAAGCCTTGGCAACGAAGCGTGGGGCACGATCTGCGTTGTATCTTGCAAAAAATGGAAGTGGGGGGGCAATCCAATCTGATGAAAGTATGGTCAACTGGCCAGAATTTATTTCCTCCACCACCAACGATCGTGGCAGCAAAGCAACCCCCAAGCCTTCGCTCACCATCGGAAGGCATGCGGATAGTGCGCTTGAATGTATTATCTTACCAACATCATAGCCTTCTGTTTTGGCCAATTCGTGCAATTTGCTGCCTGCTATCGTGTGTCGTGCATGCGTTAATACGGCTTTATCAAAAAAACGCTGAACCGATGAGCCACTTGCAAGTTCCCCTGCCACATCTGTATTTGCGACCCAAACATACTGCTCTTCAGTCAGCGCCTGCACACCAGAAACCTGATACTCAAAAGGCCCATTTTGTAGTGCCAAATCAATCTGCCCTTCGCGCAGCCGCTCCTCGATCTTTCGTGACAAATCAACCTCAAGCTCAACACGCAGATTTGGATATTCCTGCCTTAAACGCCGTAAAAATGTTTGTAGCCATGTACACGCAACCAGCTCTGTTACACCCAGCCGAAGGCGTTCATCGATCAATTCTTGTCGGTCTGCCGCCTCCAGTAATGCTTCACCAGCGCGCAGAATGTCCCGCGTCAAAGAAAGAAGTTCCTGACCCCGTTCCGTTAAACGCACTGACCCAGCGTCTCGGTAAAGAAGGGCAACATCCAAAGCTGTTTCTAGGGCTGTTATCCGAGAGGATATGTTAGGCTGCGTTGTCCCAAGCGCAGACGCCGCAGCTCTAAAGGTTCCTGTATCCACGACAAACGCAAACGCTTCTAACTGTTTTAACGTTATCTGACTTCTTATCATAATGACTCACGCGATCATTTTTTATTATCATCGCATGTTGCCAAACTCGCTCAAAAAAACAAGGATCAATGCATCACAATAATACATCTGGTATTTGATGCATTGTTTGCGGCCAACAAAAAGACTTCTGTGACATCATCCCACACGTAAGCAGGATGACGACGTTATAAACCACCAACGACATTAGGATAAGTTCGTATATCTACCCGAAACGCGTGCGTACTTCTTGAACAGATGCGATCATTGAACTGCGTATCTTAGGCCCATTCGCCATTTCGGAAAACCGGAATGCTATTTCCATCGGCATCCAATCCATCAATGTTCATTGAGCCCGATCCGATCATCCAATCAACATGGATCATGCTGCTATTCCCACCGCGTTCGGTTACGTCTTCACCTGATAGTTCAGCACCATTTTTAAAACACTTTGAGTAACACTGACCAAGTGCGATGTGACACGCCGCGTTTTCGTCAAATAGAGTATTGTAAAACAATAGCTCGCTTTGGGATATTGGTGAGCCATGCGGAACCAATGCGACCTCACCCAATCGGCGCGCCCCTTCATCAGTGTCCAAAAGTTTCAGGAATACTTCTTCTCCCCTAGATGCACTTGCCTCTGTAATGACACCGTCTTTGAATGTGACAGATATATCCTCGATCAGTGTCCCCTGGTGCGACAGTGGCTTGGTTGATCGAACATAGCCATTTACGTTCAACGCATGTGGCGTCGTAAAGACCTCTTCTGAGGGGATATTTGGATTACACGTAACGCCGTTTCTAGCAACCGACGCACCGCCCATCCATTCATGTTCATCCGCAAGACCCACAACTAGATCTGTGCCCTCTCCATAAAAATGCAAAGCTGCAAAATTATGAGTGTTCAACCATTCTGTTCGCTCCCGAAGACGTTCATTGTGTTCAGACCAAGCAGCAATTGGATCGCTTGTCTTAACTCTTGATGCCGCAAATATAGCGTCGGCCAGCGCCAACTGTGCATCATCATCACTTAAATCAGGAAATACGCGCTTCGCCCATTGCGAACCCGGCCACGCGATAATGTTCCAATTAACATCGAACCGGGTAATTCTCTCACGTATTGGGAAAGAGGCTTGTGAAACTGCTTTATTGGCCTCGCCTATGTCTTCTGGGTCTTGCTCTGCCAACAACATTGGATCATCTCCGACGACAGCTAAGCGCGCGGTATTATTATCAAACGCAATTGCCATGCCTTCAAACAACCAGTTTGTTGCTTTCTTAAAAGAGGCTTTATCTGCATTTTCATATCTGGAAAGGACGACTTTTGGATCGGTATAAAGCGGCGTAACGATCCCTGCGCCAGCCTTATAAGCGTGATACGCCAAACGGCGCACAAGAGGCGCTGCCTCAATCGGCGCAGTGATCAATAAGTCTTGTCCAGGCTGCAACGCAACGCCAGTTTTTATTGATAGCTCGGCTAACTTATCAAGCTCTACGCTTTCATCCCAATTGATCTGTGTCATCAACGCTGCACTCCATTCTTAAATGAAACTTGGATAATGCAGCTTTCTATCAGATTATCAATCGCTTCGCTTAGGATCGAATGGATCGCAGCCAAAGATGTCCGGGTTTATC
>CAXABH010000057.1:0-8629 GCA_963966925.1 uncultured Rhodobacterales bacterium | reverse complement strand
AAGATCAAGAAGATCAGGCGCAAGATGATCAGGACGAGGATCAAGATCCCGACAGCACCGGGGACGATGACAGCCAAGAGGATGAGGCAGAGGCCAATCCAGAACAGTCCCAAGAACAGCAACAGGATGCGGCAGAAGCACAGATCAGCCAAGATGACAGTGCGGATGACGACATGTCCGACGAAATGGAGATGCCAGAAGGGGACGCACCCCTTGATCCGCCCCCACCCCAACCCATTTCCGACGCCGATCCAAACTATGCTGTATATAACACAGATAACGACGAAGAAATTCATGCCGAAGAATTGGCCGAACCCATCGAATTGGAACGCTTACGCGCCTATTTGGATCAACAGCTGGAACCGCTAAAGGGGGCTGTTAGTCGTCTAGCGAACAAGCTGCAACGTCGCTTACAGGCGCAACAAAACCGCAGTTGGTTGTTCGATCTGGAAGAGGGTATTTTGGATGCGGGTCGTTTGGCACGCGTCGTTGCAAACCCAACCACGCCCCTTAGCTTCAAAATGGAGCAGGACACAGAATTTCGTGACACGGTCGTGACATTGTTGCTGGACAATTCGGGATCCATGCGGGGACGCCCCATTTCAATTGCCGCGATTTGCGCGGATGTTTTGGCCCGCACCTTGGAACGGTGCAACGTGAAAGTTGAAATTCTGGGATTTACAACGCGCGCATGGAAAGGCGGCCAAGCGCGCGAAAAGTGGCTGCAAGAGGGACGCCCGCAACAACCCGGTCGCCTGAATGACCTGCGCCACATCATCTATAAGGGTGCCGACGCCCCATGGCGGCGTGCCCGACCAAATTTGGGTCTGATGATGAAAGAAGGCCTGCTAAAAGAAAATATTGATGGTGAAGCGCTGGAATGGGCCCATCGCCGCATGATGGCACGTCCTGAAGCGCGTAAAATACTGATGGTGATTTCAGATGGCGCACCCGTTGATGACAGCACATTGTCAGTGAACCCGGCAAATTACTTGGAAAAACACCTGCGCGATGTGATCGCCATGGTCGAAAAACGTAAGGCTGTTGAATTGCTGGCCATTGGCATTGGACACGATGTGACACGTTATTATGAACGGGCTGTCACGATCACAGATGTTGAACAATTGGCTGGTGCAATGACAGAACAGTTGGCCGCACTCTTTGATCAAGATCCAAGAGCACGGGCCCGTGTCATGGGAATTAAACGCGCGAGTTAAAGATGAAAAAAGCGGTGTATCAAAGTTTCGAAGCCTCCTCAGAACCTGAACAGGGGCCCGAACGGCTGATCATGCTGCGCGACCAGATGCGCAAAACTGGTGTTGATGCCTACCTGATTCCGCGGTCTGATGTTCATCAGGGCGAATATGTTGCCCCTGCCGATGAACGGCTTGCATGGCTGACGGGGTTTACAGGTTCTGCAGGGTTTTGCGCGGTCACACAGGATGCCGCTGGCGTATTCGTTGATGGCCGTTACCGCGTCCAAGTAAAAGAGCAAACGCGCGCACCCTTCACCCCCGTTGATTGGCCCGAAATGCAATTGGGGGATTGGTTAAAAGAAAACTTACAATCTGGCATCGTGGGGTTTGATCCATGGCTGCACAGCGCCCGTGAAATCAAATCACTGGAAAATGATCTACGTGATACCGAAATCACAGTACAGGCAGTGACCAATTTGATAGATCCCATTTGGCAGGACAGACCGGAACCACCTATGGGTCTGGCACGTGTATTTGAGGACCACTTATCAGGCGAACCCCATGACGACAAACGCACACGTTTGGCTGGGGAATTGAAATCCGCAGGACACCGCGCCGCATTCATATCCTTGCCTGACAGCATCTGTTGGCTGCTGAACATTCGCGGACAGGATGTGGCCCATAACCCTGTGGTGCATGGGTTTGCAGTTTTGCATGATGATGCACGGGTGGACCTGTTTATGCATGCTGACAAGGCAACGCAGATCCGCGCGCATTTGGGCAACGAAATTACACTTCGCAATCCAGATGAACTATCCCATTACATATCGTCCTTTCAGGGACCTATGCGCCTAGATGCAGGCAGTGTTCCTTATGCTATTTCGCATGCGCTTGACGACAATGGGATACTATCAACCGATCCAGTTAGCCTGCCAAAAGCCTGCAAAAACGCAACAGAATTAAGCAGCGCCCGCGAAAGCCATCTGCGTGATGCGGCAGCCATGTGTCGGTTTTTAGCCTGGCTTGATGCGCAACCCACTGGCACGTTGACAGAAATAGATGCAGCAACGCAGTTAGAGGAAATTCGCCGTCAAGATCCGCTGATGGATGAGATTAGTTTTGATACGATTTCGGCAGCAGGACCGCATGCGGCCCTACCCCACTATCGCGTCACCACTGACAGCAATCGAACATTGAACGCGGGCGAAGTGTATTTGGTGGATAGCGGCGCACAGTATCAGGACGGCACAACCGACATCACGCGCACACTGGCACTTGGGGCACAATCAGATGAGGTAAAGCGCGCCTTTACCCGTGTGCTAAAGGGCATGATTGCTATTTCACGTCTTCGCTTCCCACACGGTATTTCGGGCCGGGATATTGATGCCTTTGCGCGGGCGGCCCTGTGGTCTGCTGGTCAGGATTATCAACACGGCACGGGACACGGTGTCGGACATGTTCTGTCGGTGCATGAGGGGCCACAAAACCTATCGCGTCGCTCTACGCTTCCGTTCGAAGCTGGCATGATCTTATCGAATGAACCTGGTTTTTACCACGAGGGGCATTTTGGAATTCGTACCGAAAACCTGTTGATTGTTGTCCCCGCGCCCGATCAACCCGATGGCATTTTGACCGATCTACTTGAATTTGAAACACTGACCTATGTGCCCATTGATCGCCGCATGATCCTGCGTGATATGCTGAACAATGATGAGGTTGATTGGCTGAATTCCTATCATGAAACATGCCGCGACAAAATTCATCCTCGCCTCGGTGCAGCAGAACAGATATGGTTGCGGGACGCGACCCAACCACTGTAACCTATCTTTGCAACGGTGATTTTGTTTGGGCTTGCTCAAAATGAAGAGAGGAACCGCTATGTCAGATCATATTACAACACGCCCCGCCAATGGCACATGGAGCGTTCGCGCAGGCGGAGCCGTGATTGGCGAAAGCAAAAACGCCATCGAAGTCATCGAAGGGGATTTGCCCCCCGTGATCTATTTTCCAAAATCTGATTTGGCGATGGCCTTCCTTGATCAAACAGATCAAACCAGCATCTGCCCCTACAAAGGCAGCGCCACGTATTATTCCATTGTCACAAAATCCCAAACTCTGGCCAACATGGGGTGGAGCTATGAAACACCCATCGCCGGAATGGAAGCGATTGCAGGACATATCGCATTTTATTCACAAAACCAAGTTGCGGTTGAACAGATCTAATTACCCATGTTCTTCCTCAGCGGCATCAGACAGCGCCTTGTTATAGGCGCGCAGTGCGTCAACCTCGTATAACCGGCCCAAGATTTGAGCAGGCGCAGTTTCTCTGCCTGCTTTCACAACTGGTAAATAAACCGCACGCGTGCGTTCAAAAACCGTCATGGCGGTATTCAATGTCCCAGCCGCACTGACATAATGCCCCTTTTCCACCAGATCCCAGTCGGCTTGGGTTGGTTCCTCAATTGGGCGCATGGTTGCGTCAGTGCGCACAAGTTCCAACAAATACCCCTGTGGACCAATTGCAACGTGAATATTACGGCGTTCCAACTGGGTTAAGAAAAATGAGCGATCAACATAGCGCGATGACAATGCTGTTGCCAATGATACGGTGACCAAAACAGCCAATCCAGTCTGCCAGTCACCCGTCATTTCAAAGACGATCAATGTGGTTGAAATCGGCGCACCCAAGACCGCAGCAGCAACTGCCGCCATCCCCGCAAGCGCATAAAGCGACACGGATCCAGACATCGATGGGACAAATGATGTCGCAATGATCCCATAGGACACGCCCAACAACGCACCCACCATCAAAGACGGCGAAAACACGCCGCCCCCCATGCGTCCGCCCATCGTAATGGACACAGCGACAACCTTAATAATGCAGAACAAAATCGCCTGGGACAGGATTAGATTTCCAGATAGCGCAGCATATGTTGTTTCATATCCAACCCCGATGATCACTGGAAACTGTGTGGCAATCAGGCCCAACAAAACCCCTGCAACCGCAGGGCGCAACCAACGCGGCAATGTTAGGTGATCTTGGATACCGGATGCGATCTGATCCGCCAAAAAGATGGATCGCATTAAAATGACCGCAACAACACCTGCAACCAACCCCAACCCCATAAAGGCGGGAAGCTCGACATAAAATTGCAGATCAGGGGCAAGCGGCAAATTGAATTCCACCTGATCGCCAAAGGCCATTTGATGCACAACAGCCCCTGCAACAGAGGCAATCACAATTGGTGCAAAGGCATGCAGCGCAAAGTGGCGCAAGATCACCTCAAGCGCGAAAAGTGCCCCTGCGATTGGGGCATTGAAACTGGCAGCCACCGCAGCGCCCGTTGCACACCCCAACAAATCACGCGCCGTAATCCCACGCGCGTTCACCCATTCGCACACCTTACTTGAAATCATAGCTGCGATATGAACCGCCGGCCCTTCGCGGCCTGTGGATCCACCGGTTGATAGAGTAATCAAACTTGCCGCAGCCGAGGCCAGCCCCTCTTTCCCTTCGACGCGGCCATCGTGTAGCGCCGCACCTTCAATCACATCCGCCACCGATCGCACGCGGCCATCATCAGTCAAATAGTGGAATATCAGTCCTGTGGCGACACCCCCGATTGTCGGGATTAGAACAACCCAATACCAATCCAATGTTTCTGCAAAGCTATGCAATCGGTTTACATCAGGTGTGCCATAGGCCCATGTTTGAATCCACGAAATTCCCATTCCGAACAATACGGCGGCGATCCCACTGGCAATACCAATTAACAGTGCCAGTCCCCAAAAACCAACATGCCAAAAGGTACGCAATAACCGCAGGCGCAAACGTGCGAACAGACCGTCGAAAAATTCACCCAACGCGGACATATAACTGCTGCCTTTTCATTTTCGTGTCAGAGCACTAGTGTTCGTTAATTGCTATGAAATATCAGGGGGATGCAATGATCAAGCAAAATGCGACCCAGGCCCTGCATCAACTGTTGGGGGATCGGTTTTCAACATCACACTCTGATCGTGAAATTCATGGTCGCTCTGAAAGCCACTTTGACGTGATGCCACCTGCAGCCGTGGCCTATCCGACATCCACGGATGAGGTCCAACGCATCGTTGAAATCTGCGCGCGCGCGGACGTGCCGATGGTTGGCTGGGGCACTGGAACCTCGCTTGAGGCGCAAACAGGGGCAGATGACACAAGCCTGACCATCGATTTTTCAAAGATGAACCAGATACGGCATATTGATCCTGAAAATATGCTGATCACGGTGGAACCCGGCATCACCCGCAAAGAGGTGAACGAAGCGCTGCGGGATACGGGCCTGTTTTTTAGTGTTGATCCCGGCGCCAATGCATCAATCGGTGGTATGGCCGCCACACGAGCCAGCGGCACGACCACTGTCCGCTATGGCACCATGCGTGATACGATCAAGGCGTTAGAGGGGGTCTTGGCCGATGGACGCATCATCAAAACAGGGACATATGCAAAAAAATCGTCCGCTGGGTATGATTTGACCGCATTAATGGTCGGATCAGAAGGAACGCTGGGGCTGATTACCGAACTTACCCTGAAATTACATCCCATCCCCGAAGCGATCAGTGCAGGGATAGTCGCCTTTGAAAGTTTTGGCGGCGCTGTTCAAAGCGTGATTGAAACAATACAAATGGCACTTCCTATGGCGCGGATCGAATTTGTGGATAGCGCAACAGTTCAGGCGTTCAACACCTATGCAGATCGCAATATGCCCCCCATGCCCCATCTGTTATTTGAACTGCATGGCAGCGCAGACAGTGTGAAACAAGACGCTGAAACATTTGGCGAAATCTGCCGTGAAAACGGCGGGCAGGATTTTGACTGGTCAGAACGCACCGAGGATCGCACGGCACTTTGGTCGCTGCGCCATAACGGATATTACGCAATTTTGGCGGCGCGCAAAGGTGCGCGTGCCGTGGTCACTGATATCTGCGTTCCCATCGCACATTTGGCGCAAGCCGTTGAAGAAACCCGTGCTGATATTGCCGCTTCTGGCTTAATGGGGCCCATTTTGGGCCATGTTGGGGATGGGAATTTTCATTCTATCCTATTGCTGGACCCAGATGATGCGGCCGAACACGCAACGGCATTGACCCTGTCAGATCGCATGGCACAGCGTGCCTTGGCCTATGGGGGAACCTGTACTGGGGAACATGGAGTTGGGATTGGCAAGAAAAAGTTTATGGAGGCTGAACATGGTGCGGCTTGGGACGTGATGGGCGCCATTAAAACGGCGCTTGATCCCCGAAACCTTATGAACCCTGGGAAATTAGTGCGCGACTAAGCTTTAGCGCCCTTCAATCAATGTGCGTGCGGCTGCGCGGGCCTCAGTTGTGATGGTATCACCAGAAATCATACGTGCAATTTCATCCACCCGTGCCGCATCAGACAGCAGGTCAACACGTGACAACGTCATGTCCGCGCTTTGTTGTTTGGCCACTTGGAAATGACGATCCCCAAGCGCCGCAACCTGCGGGGAATGCGTAACCACCAACACCTGCGCGTCTTTTGCCAAACGGGACAAACGGCGTCCAACCGCATCTGCCGTCGCACCACCAACGCCGCGGTCAATTTCATCAAAGATCATGGTATTTTGTGCCCCATCACGGGACAAGC
The DNA here is from genome assembly GCA_963966925.1 of uncultured Rhodobacterales bacterium. Lineage (GTDB taxonomy): Bacteria > Pseudomonadota > Alphaproteobacteria > Rhodobacterales > Rhodobacteraceae > HIMB11. The sequence continues at coordinate 1,783 of CAXABH010000057.1, read as the reverse complement.
ATACCTTAAGCGCTAATAAAAAGCGGCTAAGTTCCCCACCCGATGCAATTTTCGCAAGAGGCCCAGAAGGGGCACCGGGATTAGTGGCGACAACAAAATCCACCTGATCCATACCTGTTGCAGATGGATCGGCATCCATGACCTGCGTGGTGAAAACCGCCCGCTCCATTTTCAGTGGGGCCAATTCCGCAGTCATCGCCTGATCTAGTGCCTGTGCTGATGATTTACGCGCCTGACTAAGGATATGCGCGGCATCCTGAAAGGACGTTTGCGCAGCGTCCAAAGCAGCCTTTAAATCCTTTAGTCCCCCAGCCCCCATATCCAACAGATCAAGTTTGGCTGTCAAATCTGTGCTCAATGCAGGAAGCGCATCAGGGGCTACGTTGTGTTTCCGCGCCAAGGCGCGAATGGCAAACAAACGTTCCTCGGCTAATTCCAAATCTTGGGGATTGAATTCTAATGCATCTAAACAGGCATCGACCCCATGGGCCGCATCGTCCAATTCAACCATAGCGCGGGACAAGGCTGCCAATGGCTCTTCCAACCGTCCTTCTGCGGCGTCGGCGGCACCATCTAACCAACGCATCGCATCGCTCATCATGCCCTCGGCACCCTCGCGCCCCAGGGCCTGTGCCGCATGCGCAATATCAGCGCGTATTTTTTCAGCGCCCTGCATCAAACGACGATGACTGTCCAATTCGGCCTCTTCGCCCACCTCTGGTGCCAACTTTTGCAATTCATCGACCGCATGACGCAAAAACTCTTCTTCCGCGCGCAGCTCTTCTTGGGCAGTTTCTGCCGCGCGTAGATCCTTCTGCGCGGCGCGCACGGCGCGATATGCTGTGCTAACGCGTGACACCAAATCGCTATGACCACCATACGTATCTAATAATTCACGGTGCCCTTTGGGATCCAGCAAACCACGATCGTCATGCTGCCCGTGCAGCTCTACCAGATGCTCAGAAACGGCGCGTAACACTTCGCCTGACACACGTCTGTCATTAATCCATGCTGTTTTACGCCCATCCCGACTGTTGACGCGACGCAAGATCAATTCATCCTCAATGGGAATTCCAGCCTCTTGCAATACAGAACGCGCAGGATGAGATGCGCCCAGATCAAACCATGCACTGACCTCTCCCTGATCTTGGCCACTGCGTACCAAATCTGCACGTCCCCGCCAGCCCAAAACAAATCCAAGACTGTCAAGCAGGATAGATTTCCCCGCCCCTGTTTCACCAGTCAAAACATTCAAACCAGAGGAAAATTCAAGCGAAAGGTGATCAATGATCAACATATCGCGAATGTCCAACCCACGCAGCATGTCGCGATCCGCCCCTTACAACCAGTGGCCTTTTAGCACCTGACGATGCACTTTTTGCAACCATCCAGTGCCGATCAAACGCGGTTTAAGCCCCTGATCCGTCAACAATTTATAACTGCTGTCATACCATTCAGTCGATTGGAAATTATGGCCCAAAATTGCACCTGCCGTTTGTGCCTCGTCTGTTAAACCAAGAGAAAGATATGCCTCGATCAAACGGTGCAAAGCCTCGGCGGTATGTGATGTGGTTTGAAACGATTCAACAACATTGCGGAAACGGTTGATCGCTGCCGCGTAATTTTTGCGCCCCAAGTAATAGCGACCAACTTCCATCTCTTTGCCTGATAGATGATCGTAGGCAAGGTCAAATTTCAAATTCGCAGACCGCGCATATTCGCTGTCTGGATATTGCTCGATGACAATCCGAAATGCCTGTAATGCCTGTCGCGTGATTTTTTG
>CAXABH010000056.1:0-8688 GCA_963966925.1 uncultured Rhodobacterales bacterium | reverse complement strand
CTAAACTGTGCAAAGCTTTCGGCGCAATCGCCGCCTTGCAATAAAAACGCCTCCCCACGGGATGCGGCAGCCAGTTTTGATTTCAAATTCCGCGCTTCGCCTGCAAAAACAAGCGGTGGATATTTGGAAAGCTGACTTTCGACTGCGTTCAGCGCCTCCTGATCCAAATAATCAGGCATCTGAACCCGTGGCTTGTTGCGCCAATTGGTTTTTTGCCATTCGCTCATCTTTTTTCTCCGGTGTTAGCGTTCACGAATAGAAAATCTATACCGCCCTTCGGTCAGGGTGACCACCCCGAAATTGTCCAATTGTAATGCACTATGGAAAAGCGATCACATCTATTGTAACTGCGCGGTGTACTGTTAATGTCTGTAGCCATAGATTCGAAAGTGTGCGTGGAATGCGATCCGTGTCCTCAACCTCATTGCGCCCCAAAAGCGAAAACGCCTCTGAGCGTTTTGTTTTTGTTTTGCTTGATAATTTCACCTTATTATCTTTTGCATCGGCACTGGATGCGCTGCGCATTGCCAACCGCATGCTAGGTTACGACGCCTATCAATGGATGTTCATTGGTGAGGGTGGTGAAACCGCTAGATGTTCGGCAGGAACAACTTTTGCACTTGATGATGATTTGTGTGAATTGCACCGCGACGACGTGATGATGCTGTGTGGTGGTGTAAACATCCAAATGGCAACAACCAAAAAAGTCTTAAATTGGTTACGCCGAGAAGCGCGCCGCGGCCTGACAATTGGCGGGCTGTGCACTGCGGCCTACCCTATGGCCAAAGCAGGGCTGCTAGATGGGAAACGGGCAACAATTCATTGGGAGAACCAAGACAGCTTTGCAGAAGAGTTTCTGGAAGTGGATCTAACAAAATCCGTGTTCATCACGGATGGGAATCGTCTAACGACTGCGGGCGGCACATCTTCGGTCGACCTGATGTTAAAAATGATCGCTGATAAGCACGGCGAAGATATGGCGAATTCGGTTGCAGATCAGATGATCTACAGTTCCATCCGCACCGACCAGGACACACAGCGTTTGTCCGTTCCAACGCGGATTGGCGTGCGTCACCCTAAATTAAGCCAAGTCATTCAAATGATGGAACGTAACATCGAAGAACCAATTTCCCCAGCGGTTTTGGCAAAAGATGTCGGGATGTCCACACGTCAGTTAGAACGCTTGTTTCGCAGGTATCTGAACAGATCGCCAAAACGGTATTACATGGAACTGCGTCTGCAAAAGGCACGTAACTTGTTGATGCAAACGGATATGAGCGTGATCAATGTCGCATTAGCGTGTGGTTTTGCCTCACCTTCACATTTTTCGAAATGTTATCGCGCGCATTATGCAACCACCCCCTACCGCGAGCGAGGGAGCCAAGCACAACGGATTTCGACCTGACATACCATGCGGGTCAAAAATATTCTCTTTTCAAAAATTGAAAAGTGAATCTAAACTGTGGGCAGGACACTGTCCAAACTTTGGGAGAGAACTATGAAAAAATTTCTAATGGCAACAGCGGCTTCTGCTTTGGTTGCGGGCACTGCATTTGCTGGTGGCCACGGCGAAGTAAAAATCGGTGTAATCTTGGGCTTTACTGGCCCGATCGAAGCGTTGACACCTGCAATGGCAGCTGGCGCTGAGTTCGCGATGGCAGAGGTTTCAGGCTCTGGCGCGTTCTTGGATGGCAAAACTGTTGCACCCGTGCGCGCAGACAGCACATGTATCGACGCAGCCGCAGCAACAGCCGCAGCCGAACGTTTGATCACATCTGATGGCATATCTGGCATCATGGGCGCAGACTGTTCTGGTGTAACAGGCGCGATCCTTGCCAACGTTGCATTGGCAAACGGCATGGTCATGATTTCACCATCCGCGACATCACCAGGCCTATCAACAGCAGAAGACAACGGTTTGTTCTTCCGCACAGCACCATCTGACGCACGTCAAGGTGTTGTAATGGCGGAATCATTGATGGAAATGGGTTCAACAGAAGTGGCCCTAACATACGTCAACAACGACTACGGCAAAGGCTTGGCATCAAGCTTTGAAGAAGCGTTCAAATCAATGGGCGGCACAATCACAATTTCTGCGGCACACGAAGACGAAAAAGCGGACTACTCAGCAGAAGTAGCGGCACTTGCAGCGGCAGGTGGTGATCGTTTGGTTGTCGCAGGCTACAACACAGGTGGCGGCGCGGGCATCATTCGTGCGTCATTGGACAGCGGTGCATTTGATATGTTCCACCTACCAGACGGTATGATCGGTGGATCATTGGAAACAGATTTCGGTTCTGAAATCGACGGTTCAACAGGTCAAGCACCCGGCACAGATAGCCCCGGCGCAAGCCAGTTGGTTGACCTAATCGGTGATGCATTTGATGGGTCATCTGTTTTTGTTGCAGAAAGCTATGACGCAGCCGCACTGATCATGTTGGCAATGCAGGCGGCAGGATCACACGATCCAGCAGACTACAAAGGCAAAGTCATGGATGTTGCAAACGCACCGGGCGAAAAAATCTATCCAGGTGAATTGGCAAAAGGTTTGGAAATTTTGGCAAATGGCGGTGACATCGACTATGTTGGTGCTTCAGCGGTTGAGCTAATCGGACCAGGTGAATCATCAGGTAGCTACCGTCAAATCATGTTTGATGGCGGCAAGATGACAACTGTGAAATATCGTTAATTTCACACCATCCTGTTATTCAGCCCGGGTATTCGCCCGGGCTGTTTTTATAAACGACGTTTCAAAAGAAGTTGCACATGATCAAGGTTGAAAACCTTCGGAAAACCTTTGGCGGATTTCATGCGGTGGACGGTGCCTCGCTTGAAATTGAAAAAGGGTCCATAACAGGGCTGATTGGCCCAAATGGTGCGGGCAAAACCACCCTGTTTAACGTGGTTGCAGGTGTACTGGGTCCGACATCAGGGCGCGTCACGATGGATGGCGATGACATCACTGGCCTCCCTCCGCATGAATTATTTCATAAAGGATTGCTGCGCACGTTTCAGATTGCGCATGAATTTTCCTCAATGAGTTGTCGTGAAAACCTAATGATGGTCCCCGCTGGACAATCAGGTGAAACGCTATGGAACACATGGTTTGGACGCAAACGCATTGCCGACGAAGAACGCGCATTGCGCGCCAAAGCGGATGAAGTGTTAGAGTTCCTAACAATTTCACATCTGGCAGATCACAAGGCAGGACAGGTTTCGGGTGGCCAGAAAAAGCTGTTGGAATTGGGCCGTACCATGATGGTGGATGCCAAAATCGTCTTTCTGGACGAAGTGGGCGCAGGCGTTAACCGCACGCTGCTAAATACAATCGGTGACGCAATCATCCGCCTGAACCAAGAACGTGGATACACCTTTGTGGTGATTGAACACGATATGGATTTCATTGGCCGCCTTTGCGACCCCGTCATCTGTATGGCCGAGGGCAAAGTATTGGCTCAGGGGACATTGGACGAAATAAAAGCCAATGAACATGTCATCGAAGCCTATCTGGGCACAGGTTTAAAAAACAAAAAAACACCTGATGCAGCCGCATCAGCATAAGGTACGGAACACACTATGGCAGAGCCATTTTTAATCGGGGATGCAATGACGGGGGGCTATGGTGCCGGCCCTGATATTTTGCATTCATGTACGATTGCAGTCGATCCCGGTCAAATCGCAGTGATCGTTGGCCCAAATGGGGCGGGAAAATCCACAGGTATGAAGGCCGTTTTTGGCATGTTGAACCTGCGCGATGGGTCCGTGCGTTTGGACGGTGAAGACATCACACACCTGACCCCTCAAGAACGTGTTGTAAAGGGGATGGGGTTTGTCCCACAAACGCAGAATATTTTCACTTCGATGAGCGTAGAAGAAAATCTGGAAATGGGGGCATTCATCCGCCGCGATGATATTCGCGAAACGATGGAACAGGTTTATGATCTGTTTCCAATCCTGCGGGATAAACGCAATCAGGCGGCGGGTGAGCTGTCTGGTGGACAACGCCAACAGGTGGCCGTAGGCCGCGCCCTAATGACCAAACCAAAGGTTCTAATGCTGGACGAACCCACGGCAGGGGTCAGCCCGATTGTGATGGACGAACTGTTTGATCGCATCATCGAAGTGGCCCGCACGGGTATTCCAATTCTGATGGTGGAACAAAACGCCCGCCAAGCATTGGAAATTGCAGATCGTGGGTACGTTTTGGTTCAGGGGCGCAATGCCTATACGGGATCTGGCCAAGAGCTATTGGCAGATCCCGAAGTGCGCAAATCGTTTTTAGGGGGATAAGGCACATGGATTTTATCAACGGTCTTGTTGTTTTATTGAACTTTGTTTTGATCCCTGCCACCGCTTATGGGGCGCAACTGGCACTTGGGGCGCTTGGGGTGACGTTAATTTACGGCATTTTGCGTTTTTCTAACTTTGCCCATGGGGATACGATGGCATTTGGCACCATGATCACGGTTTTGGTGACATGGTGGTTCCAATCTATGGGGATTTCATTTGGTCCCTTGCCGACTGCTCTGTTGGCACTTCCTCTTGGAATTGCCGCAACTGCTGCATTGGTCCTGATGACAGATCGGGGCATTTATCAATTCTATCGCGCGCAAAAGGCCAAGCCTGTGATATTGGTCATTGTATCCATGGGCGTCATGTTTGTGATGAACGGGGTTGTGCGCATCATCATCGGTGTGGATGATCAACGTTTTTCCGATGGAGAACGTTTCATTTTTTCAGTGCGCGAATTTAAGGCCGCAACAGGCCTACGCGAAGGGATGGCATTGAAAACGACCCAGGGCATCACAGTCATCACCGCGTTGATTGTTGTAATTGCACTGTTTTGGTTTTTGAACAAAACCCGCACTGGGAAATCCATGCGCGCCTATGCCGATAACGAAGATTTGGCATTGCTTTCGGGAATTAATCCAGAACGCGTCGTCGCAGTGACATGGATCATTGTTGCAGCATTGGCCACGATTGCGGGTGTTTTGTATGGGTTGGATAAGTCATTTAAACCCTTCACCTATTTCCAACTGTTGCTGCCCATCTTTGCCAGTGCAATTGTGGGGGGATTGGGCAGTCCGCTGGGCGCAATCGCAGGGGGTTTTGTTGTGGCCTATTCCGAGGTGACCATAACCTATGCTTGGAAAAAAGTATTGAAATACTGGATGCCAGAGTCGTTGGAACCCAGCACATTGATGCAATTGTTGTCAACCGAATACAAATTCGCCGTCAGCTTTATGATTTTGATCGTGGTGCTGCTGTTTAGACCAACAGGATTGTTTAAAGGAAAGGCGTACTAATGGATCAAACACGTAATATCCTTTATTTCGTCGCGATTGCCGCCCTGATCGTTATCACGGGGCTGGTTCAAAGCTGGAACAGCGCACTGTTAATCCTGAACATGGGATTGATCAGTGCGGTAATGGCGCTTGGGGTCAACCTTCAGTGGGGCTTTGCAGGCCTGTTTAATGTGGGGGTCATGGGGTTTGTCGCGCTTGGTGGTTTAGCCGCAGTGTTGGTTTCAACCGACCCCGTGTCTGACGCCTGGGGTGCGGGTGGATTGCGCATCTTGTTTGCATTGGCTGCGGGTGCAGGTATCGTTGGCGCCGCGATTTTTGCATACCAACGTATCACAGCCACACGTGCGCGGGTGATTGCCCTGGTCTCTATTTTGGGTTTTGGGTTTTTTGTGTATCGCGCCTTACTCGACCCCGCAGTAGAGGCGGTAGAGGCAGTAAATCCCGCGCTACAGGGTAATTTAGGGGGGCTGGGCCTACCCATCATTTTGGCATGGCCCGTTGGTGGCCTCTTTGCGGCAGGGGCTGCATGGATCATTGGTAAGGCAGCATTGGGCTTACGCTCTGATTATCTGGCGATTGCGACACTTGGGATTTCCGAAATTATCATTGCTATCCTTAAGAATGAGGATTGGTTGGCCCGTGGTGTAAAGAACGTGATTGGTTTGGACCGTCCCGTACCCAAGGAAATAGAGTTACAAGAAAGCGCACAGTTCGTGGAACGCGCCAGCGGGTTGGGCATTGATCCTGTCACAGCCTCTGCCCTATTCGTCAAACTGAACTACGCACTGTTGTTTTCAATTGTGCTTATCATTTTATTGGTCATGGCACAGCTGTCCCTCAAAAGCCCGTGGGGTCGCATGATGCGCGCCATCCGCGATAATGAAACAGCAGCAGCCGCAATGGGTAAGAATGTCACCAACCGCCATTTACAGATCTTTATTCTAGGATCGGCAATTTGCGGAATCGCAGGTGCAATGATGACAACATTGGACGGTCAATTAACACCTGGCAGTTATCAACCCCTGCGCTTTACATTTTTGATCTGGGTCATGGTGATAGTTGGCGGATCAGGCAACAATTTTGGTGCTGTGTTGGGTGGGTTCTTAATCTGGTTCCTATGGGTGCAGGTTGAACCGATGAGCCAATATTTAGTGACAATGCTGACCTCGGGCATGGCCGAAGATAATGCGGTGCGCATGCATATGATGGAAAGCGTGGCCTACATGCGGTTGCTGACCATGGGAGTGGTACTTTTACTGGTTCTGCGATTTAGTCCGCGTGGATTGATCCCAGAAAAATAAAAAAAGCCGACCAAGTGGTCGGCTTTTCATTTCAGCACGGCTTCAAGGATCACTCAGCAGCGGTGCGTTTTACATCCAACATGGGTTTAAGGTAATGTCCCGTATGGCTTTCGCGGATCTCTGCCACCTCTTCTGGTCTGCCACACGCGACGACGGCACCACCACCATCCCCACCCTCAGGACCGATATCAATGATCCAATCGGCGGTTTTGACCACATCCAAATTGTGTTCGATCACAATGACCGTATTCCCCTGTTCAACCAGTTCATGCAGCACTTCTAACAGTTTACGCACATCCTCAAAATGCAAACCCGTCGTTGGTTCATCCAGAATATAAAGTGTCCGTCCAGTCGAGCGTTTTGCCAATTCTTTGGACAATTTCACGCGCTGTGCTTCGCCCCCTGATAGGGTTGTTGCCTGCTGACCCACCTTGATGTAGCCCAAGCCCACACGCATCAATGCATCCATTTTATCACGGATCGATGGGACCGCTTGGAAAAAACCTTGGGCATCTTCTACGGTCATATCCAATACATCGGCAATAGATTTGCCTTTGAACTTAATTTCCAACGTTTCACGATTATATCGCGCACCATTACAGGTTTCGCAGGTCACATAGACATCTGGCAAAAAGTGCATTTCAATTTTAATCACACCATCGCCCTGACAGGCCTCGCACCGGCCACCTTTGACGTTAAAGGAAAAACGCCCTGGTTTATAGCCGCGTGTCTTGGCCTCTGGCAGGCCAGCAAACCAATCGCGGATGGGTGTAAACGCACCGGTATAGGTCGCAGGATTTGACCGCGGTGTGCGCCCGATCGGACGTTGGTCAATATCAATCACCTTATCCAGATGTTCCAACCCCTTTACCGTGTCACAGGGCGCTGGCGTTTGTTTTGCACCGTTCAGCCGCATTGAGGCGGTTTTGAACAGGGTTTCAATCGTCAATGTAGATTTTCCACCACCCGACACACCAGTAACACAGACGAATTTCCCCAGCGGGAAATCAACCGTCAGGTTTTTCAGGTTATTACCATGGGCATTCACCACCGTCAGGGTTTTGCCATTTCCAACGCGGCGATCAATCGGAACAGAAATTTCACGAATACCGGACAAATACTGCCCTGTGATCGAAGTTTCATGCGCGGTTATTTCTGCAGGCGTTCCATGCGCCACAACCTGCCCGCCATGCACACCCGCACCAGGCCCAATGTCATAGACATAATCGGCCTCGCGAATGGCTTCTTCATCATGTTCGACAACGATCACGGTGTTGCCCTGATCGCGCAGGTTTTTCAATGTACCCAATAGGCGATCATTGTCGCGCTGGTGCAACCCGATTGAGGGTTCGTCCAAGACATACAAAACACCCGTCAAACCAGACCCAATCTGGCTGGCCAATCTAATCCGCTGGCTTTCCCCACCAGACAAGGTACCCGCATTGCGCGACAGCGTCAGATATTCCAAACCGACATTGTTCAAAAACCCCAAACGTTCGCGGATTTCCTTAAGGATGGCACGCGCAATTTCGTTTTTCTGATTGCTCAGATGCTCGGGAACCGAAGCGCACCATTCATAGGCCTCTTTGATGGACATCTGTACCACTTGGCCCACATGGATACCCGCAATTTTAACCGCCAATGCCTCGGGACGCAGGCGATATCCACCACACGCACCACATGCGCGGTTGTTTTGGTAATTCTCAAATTCTTCTCTGATCCAATTGCTATCCGTTTCACGATAGCGGCGTTCCATGTTGGGAATAACCCCTTCGAAGGTGCGCGAAACCTGATAAATTCGACCGCCTTCGTCATATCGGAATTTGATTTCTTCTTCGCCCGAACCGTACAGAAACACCTGTTGCACCTTTTTGGGCAACTCTTTCCAGCGCGTGTTTTGGTCGAATTGGTAATGTTTTGCGATGGCTTCGATTGTCTGAAGGAAATACGGGCTTTTGCCTTTTCGCCATGGCGCCAGTGCCCCATCGGATATTTTCAACATCTGATCCGGAACAACAAGGCGTTCATCGAAATACAATTCAACCCCTAACCCGTCACAATCAGGACAGGCGCCAAAGGGG
>CAXABH010000055.1:0-8691 GCA_963966925.1 uncultured Rhodobacterales bacterium | reverse complement strand
GAACACCAATCTATTTCATCGGCATGCGCGCGGGCTTATCCTGACTGAACAAGGCGAACTATTATTTGATGCAACCCAATCTATGGTAAAACGATTGGAAGCCGCAGAGGCACGTATCAAAGACAGCGAAGAAGAAGTATTTGGCGAACTTCGCGTGACCACTTCGACTGGGTTCGGTTCCCTATGGTTGGCCCCGCGTTTGCCAAAACTGTATGAAAAATACCCCGAACTGAAAATTGATTTAATGCTGGAAGAGCGCGTTTTAGATTTGCCAATGCGGGAAGCAGACGTTGCAATTCGAATGAAGGAACCGTCCCAAGCGGATTTAATTCGCAAACGACTGATGAGTGTTAAGATGCGTTTGTATGCATCGCCAAGCTATATCAAAACACACGGCGTTCCAGAAAATATCGAAGATATGGTGAACCACCGCTTGATCTGTCAACACCCACGCTCTGCACAGGTCAGTGCGGGTTTGGCATTGACCCAGCATTTGATGACCTATGATTTACCGTCAATGTTGACTGTGAATAACTACTTTGGTGTCTTACAGGCTGTGATACATGATCTGGGTATTGGCATACTTCCTGACTACATAACGCTGGATTTTGATGGGGTGGTTCGTGTGCTAGACGATTTAGAGTCCATAGAAGTGCCGGTATATTTGGCCTATCCAGAGGAGCTGCGCCATTCAAAACGCGTAGAAGCGTTCCGGGATTTCGTTCAGGACGAAATTATTGGGTATCGCCGTGCGCTGCGAAACGGTGAATTATCAAAGTAAAGTTTAGCCATGCAATTTGTGCATAACGGGTATGCTGCAGGTGCGGCATTCTATCTCTTGCTAGAACATATCCAAGATCCTATATGAACGTCATGAAGACGCGATTGCGTTTTCATACCTCCCTGTTGGACTAAGGCCGAGCTTGCTCGGCCCTTTTTTTTTGCCCAAATGAAATTCGGGGGAATATTGCCCTTTTTTGTTACATGCCCTAAAGAACGCCCATGACTTTCAAGGGGCAATTATGAGCGAACCAAACATCACACCCGAGCTTATCGACGCGCATGGTTTGAAACCAGACGAATATCAACTGATCCTAGACATCATTGGACGTGAACCAACATTCACCGAACTTGGGATTTTCTCGGCGATGTGGAACGAACATTGTTCCTATAAATCTTCAAAAAAATGGCTACGCACACTCCCGACAGATGGCCCGCAGGTCATTTGCGGACCCGGTGAAAATGCTGGGATCGTCGATATTGGTGATGGACAGGCAGTCGTATTCAAAATGGAAAGCCACAACCACCCCTCATATATCGAACCCTATCAAGGTGCTGCCACAGGCGTTGGTGGAATTTTGCGTGATGTGTTCACAATGGGCGCACGTCCAATTGCGGCAATGAATGCATTATCGTTTGGTGAAAAATCACACCCCAAAACACGTCAATTGGTACACGGCGTGGTTGAGGGTGTGGGCGGTTATGGAAACTGTTTTGGTGTTCCAACTGTTGGTGGTGAGGTACGCTTTCATCCTGCATACAATGGCAACTGTTTGGTGAATGCATTTGCTGCGGGTTTGGCGGATACTGATAAAATTTTCTATTCTGCCGCCTCTGGTGTTGGAATGCCGGTTGTTTATTTGGGTGCAAAAACAGGCCGTGATGGTGTTGGCGGCGCCACAATGGCAAGCGCAGAATTTGATGACACAATCGAAGAAAAGCGACCCACAGTTCAGGTCGGTGATCCATTTACCGAAAAACGTCTGATGGAAGCCTGCCTTGAATTGATGCAAACAGGTGCGGTTATTTCCATTCAGGATATGGGGGCCGCAGGTCTGACATGTTCGGCCGTGGAAATGGGCGACAAAGGTGAATTGGGAATTCGTTTGGATTTGGAAAAGGTCCCGACGCGCGAACCAAATATGACCGCGTATGAAATGATGCTATCTGAATCTCAGGAACGCATGCTGATGGTTCTGCGTCCCGAAAAAGAGGCTCAAGCAAAAGCAGTGTTCGATAAATGGGATCTGGATTTCGCAATCGTAGGCGAAACCATCCCAGAAGATCGGTTCCTGATCATGCATAACGGAGAGTGCAAGGCGGATATTCCACTGCGCGCGTTGTCAGGAAATGCACCCGAATATGATCGCCCATGGGTCGAAACCCCAGCTGCAGACGCAATGGATGACGTCCCCGAGGTCGATCCAATTGATGCTCTTAAGGCGCTGATTAGCTCTGTAAACTATGCCTCAAAACAATGGGTCTACGAACAATACGATAGTCAAGTCATGGCCGATACAATGGAACGTCCTGGATTTGGCGCGGGTGTGGTTCGTGTACATGGAACTGACAAAAAACTGGCGTTCACATCAGACGTCACGCCACGTTATGTGCGCGCCAATCCAGAAATGGGCGGACGCCAAGCAGTGGCAGAGGCCTATCGTAACCTAATTTCTGTGGGCGCGCGCCCCTTGGCCAGCACCGATAATTTAAATTTTGGCAATCCTGAGAAACCAGAAATCATGGGCCAATTCGTTGGCGCGATCAAAGGGATCGGATCAGCAGTTGCAGCACTGAACATGCCGATCGTGTCGGGGAATGTCAGTCTTTATAATGAAACAGATGGCAACGCTATCCTACCCACACCTACAATTGGGGCGGTTGGATTGATCGCAGCGGATGAAGACCCCATCTTAGATCGCGCACGGGATGGTCATGTGGCGCTGGTTTTGGGGGAAACAACTGGGCACCTTGGGCAATCAGCACTCTTGGCAGAGGTCTTTAATCGGGAAGATGGCGATGCGCCGCATGTTGATTTGGATCAAGAAGCTGCACATGGCGAATTCATTTTGGCCAACCGCGATATGATCCGGGCATGTTGTGATTTGGGCGATGGTGGATTGGCACTGGCTGCATTTGAAATGGCAGAGGCGTCAGATGTTGGCGTTATACTTGATGCAAGTGATACCGCGACATTATTTGGCGAAGATCAGGGACGCTATTTGATAGCGTGCAACTTCGATCAGGCAGAGGCATTGATGGCGGCTGCAACGCAAGCCGGGCTGATTATTCAGTCTGTTGGTCGCTTTGTCGGAACATCTGTAAAATTCGGTGGATCCGAGGCCGAACTCGACAGCTTAAGTGCGCTCTATCGCGATAGCTTTGGCGAGGCCTTTGCATAAGAAACCTACTCATTTCGCAGGAAAGGCAGAAAATGCTGCTTTTCCTCTTGTTGAATGGGGCAATAGATACATAAATAAACTCAAAGGAGTTTACCTATGGCAATGCAGGCAAATGAGATTGAAGCGTTGATCCGCGAAACATTTCCGGATGCGCACATTACAATCACGGATTTAGCAGGTGATGGAAATCACTACGCTGCAGAAGTGATTGACGAAAGTTTCCGCGGTAAAAACCGTGTTCAACAACAACGTGCAGTCTATGCTGCACTTAAGGGCAAAATGGATGGATCACATGGTGAGCTGCATGCGCTTGCCTTAACGACCAAAGTTCCAGACTAGCACATCAAAGGATTACAGTTATGAGCGATGCAACAACGCAAATCGACGAAACAGTCAAAGCCAACGACGTCGTGCTTTATATGAAAGGCACCAAGGAAATGCCACAGTGCGGTTTTTCAAGCCGTGTTGCAGGTGTTCTCAACTACATGGGCGTAGATTACGCGGATATTAATGTTCTGGCGGACGAAAACATCCGCCAGGGGATTAAAGAGTATTCAGATTGGCCGACAATCCCCCAACTTTATGTAAAGGGCGAATTTGTTGGCGGATGCGACATCATTACCGAAATGACCCTATCTGGTGAATTGGACACATTATTTGAGGATAGTGGCGTTAACTATGATAAGGAAGCAGCGAATAAAATACGTGAAGCAAACGGTTAACTTAAACCGCTAATGTATTGTAAACAGGCCCCTTTCGGGGCCTTTTTCGTTCTCTGAAACACCAAATGAAATTGTTTTTCCACCGCTTACTTTTAAAACGTTTATTCGGTTTCGCGTATAAATGCCTTGCTTTGATAAGCCGTATTTACCCGCCAAATGCCAACCGTAACACGGCGTGCTAAATAATGAATTACGCTTTGATACGTTGGATCAAGAATCCTCAATTCTCTGCGCTAAGCTTTCTGCACGCGCTGCAATTTCAGCAAAGCTATCACTAACCTGAGGCGGAATAATTGGGACTTCTATGGTTTTAGCTTCCAGCGCAGGTGCGTTTTTCAACTGCTCTAGGTCGTTACGCGCATCTGCCAGTAATTTTTCAGATTGTGTTAATTTTTCCTGTAAAGCGGCCGTTTTGTCCGCAAGCATAAGTGCAGACATCAACAGCATGCGCGGTTCTGGCATATGGCCAATTTGTTCTTGAAGAACAATCGCTTCGTCATTCAGCAACTTTTCAGCAGAACGTAGAAAATGTTCTTCGCCATCCTGACAGGCGACTTCGAAATGGCGACCACCAATTTCAATCGTAACCTCTGGCATTAGGCGCCCTCCTCTGCTTTTGCAGCAATCAGTGCCGCTTCTAGGTCCTGATTCAGCACTTGTAATTCTGCCTTTTCATCTTCACGCTCAGCCTTCAGAAGGCTAAGTTCGTTTCGCACTCGATCTAATTCACTTAGTAATTCCGAATTACGTAGGGCGAGAGCTGCCATTTCCTCGGATTGGTTCACACCCGAAGAAGCAGAAGTGCCTGAATTCATGTGACGTTCGATTTTATCCAACGCCGCAATAATCCGGCGTTCACATTCGGCGATATTATCCATCAACCATCCTTCATCCTGCTCTGTTATGACTGTGCCAAATATTCAACACAGAACGAATCGCTTTTTTGCATCCTTTTCCATACTTTAGCCAAAGATGTTAAAAAATGCGCCCCCATTGGCAGAAATTGGCAAAACCCCATGATAAACATACGTTTTGCCAATTAAAACAATGCCTTATTCTGCGTATGCTTTTGTTTCAAAACCACCTGCAGACCACCCCACAATTCCGTCGGTTAAATGGCTGATGTTTGTTAGGCCAACTTGGTCCAGCAATGCATCCCCCAACATGCCGGTACGATTTCCGGTTCGGCAATACAGCATTACGGGTGTCGATGGATCCTGAACCAGCGCGAAAAATTTTGGCTGGAATTCAGGATGCAATCCGCCATCGGCGGTAAATGCAGTGATTAATTCGGCGCCATCGATGACCCCTGTTTCGACCCACTCTTCTGGGCGGCGAATATCAACAATGATGGTCCCATTCTTTTGGGCGTCCAATAATTCTTGGGGGTTTGCCTGGCCCAGTTGTGGGGGGATCATTGTGTCCAATAGCTCAACTTCGAATGTCAGTGTAGCATTCGGTGGGATTACCCCACCCGCGCCAG
Source organism: uncultured Rhodobacterales bacterium (assembly GCA_963966925.1). Taxonomy (GTDB): domain Bacteria; phylum Pseudomonadota; class Alphaproteobacteria; order Rhodobacterales; family Rhodobacteraceae; genus HIMB11. The sequence continues at coordinate 3,304 of CAXABH010000055.1, read as the reverse complement.
CAGCCCCGTAGCCCAATTCAGGCGGGATTGTTAATACACGCTTTTCACCCACCTTCATGCCTAAAATACCTTGCTCCCAACCACGGATAACCTGACCCGCGCCCAAGGTGAACGAAAAGGGCTGGCCACGTGTGACAGAACTGTCGAACACGCTGCCATCTTCTAGCTTGCCGGTGTAATGTACAAAAACCTTGTTCCCAGACTCGGCCGCCTGACCGGTGCCTTCTGTGGTTGTTTCGATTTGTAATTCTGCGTTTGCAGCTGTCATGATGAAAAGTCCAATCGTGGTTAGTAGTGCGCATAAGGTTAAACGCATAGGTCAGTTTCCCTTGTAAAACTCGGCGCTAGTGAACCATTTTCACGCCCAGTGTACAAGCTGCTGGCCAAGTTTATGTCAACTGAATATCGGAACTGGCAAGTTTGTGGGAAACAATGGCTTCGATCACCAGCGGGTGCATCGACATAAATTCAGCGATGTCGATCACACGATCAGGGTAATTGGCCAAATTGGGCGGATCATAGTATGTATTTGCTTCATCCGTTCCAGTCATAAAATATTGAAAAATCTGATCATCACGAATATCAATCATGGTCACATTATCACTGCCATAGCGTGCCGTGACACCATCATTTTTCATGAAAAACATCACCTCATGAAATAACCAATCTATATGGTTTGGAAACCGTTCTAGATGATTGATCAATTCTGATTTTTCACCAGTGCCGTAATAATAGCTTTGATAAAACGCAACAACATGTAAGCGTTCGATGTCATCCAAAAACGTATATTCCATCATCACTCCTGGTTTGGGCAAAACTGCATTGCATATGCGGCGGCTTTTTCCAAACTATATCAAAATTCAAACCTGATTGTTAAAGATCAATTTCAATCACACCATCTTTTTCTTTGGCCCGGCTTTGGCACAGGATCATTTGCTTTTCGCGCTGTTTTTTCGACAAAACAAAATCGCGATGTTCTATGTCACCTGATAACACGCCGCATTTACATACACCGCAAATTCCATCCGAGCATTTAAGATCAATACTATAGCCTGCATCAATCAGGACATCTGCTGCGCTCTTATCTGCGGGAACTGCATATTCTTGACCAGATTTTGTAAGTCTTATTTTGAAGTCGGTGTTTTCATAATCGGGCTGTTCAGGAACAGCAAAGTATTCAAGATGTTGGGCGTCTTCTGGAAAACCCACGGCACTTGCCGCAGCTATGACGCTGTTCATATATCGTTCAGGACCGCATGTGTAGACATGCCATCCCATTTGATATCCAGATAGGATTTCGTCAAAATCTGCACGTGTTCCCTGATCACTGAAATAATACGTCACCTTATCTGCCCACGGCACGGTAGCCAAATCTGCTAAATATCCTGCGGCATCCTGTCGGCTTACAGAATAATGCATTTCGAAATCATGACCCAATGCATGCAACCGATGGGCAAACGCAATCATTGGGGTAATTCCAATACCTCCCCCCATCAAAAATGATTTTTGGGCATCTTCGATTAACTGAAAATGGTTGATTGGCTTGGATATAAATACTTTGCGACCTTCTACAAATATGCGGTGCATCATTTTCGATCCACCTCGGCCCTCATCTTCGCGTAATACACCGATTTGATATTTTGATCGATCTGCAGGGTCGCCTGACATGGAATATTGGCGCAAAAACTCTGGGGCGACGACAATGTCCAAATGTGCCCCTGCGCTCCATTCAGGTAATGGCGAACCGTCCAGCGTTTTGAATTCATACTTTGTGACGTCTGTGGTCATTTCTTCGACCTTACTGACCTGCACACGAACGACGGGTGCATCACCATCGTTGCAGTAAACATGCACGTGATCGGTGTCACCGCGTGCTATTTTCAATTTGTATTCATCGGCTGTTATCATCGCCTGATAGGCCTCAATACCCGCCTCACGGTCCATATGATAGGGATAAGGATAAGGATGCGGTGCAAGATTTGCGGGATAAACAGCCATTGTTTGATCTTCGTATTTCAGATCAAGATGCTTTTGTAAGCTGCGGGCATTTATGGGTTTTCGTGCGGGTTTGTATCCGCCATCTTCGTATAATTCGATGTCCCACCACCACTTTTTGATGGGATTTAGTTCACCATTTCCAACCATATCGTCCAGCTTAGCCAAAGGTTTGGCAAGTGATGGCAAATTGCTGGCCGCCCACCGAAACGGAGCTTCGGCAAACAAACCTTCCAGGTTCCATGGACAGGTTTTCATACAGCGCCCACACATGGCACCGCCTTCGGTTGATATGCGATAACTTGCGCATTTTTGGCTGTCGGATTTCCAAATTTCATACCCGTTGAACATCAACTTGGGGCCCGCTGTAATCGCACCCGAGGGGCATTCCCGGGCACATTTATTACAGTTTTCACAAAAATTTTGCAGACCAAAATCAATCGGTTTGTCATATTCAAACGGCATATCTGTAGTCACCACACCCGACTTTAGGCGCGGTCCAAGGTAGGGGTTTAAAATGACTTCGCCAATCCGACTGACCTCACCCAAGCCTGACAGTAACAGCAAGGGGGGTTGTAGCACCTCTCCATCCAACACTGAGTGTGCTTTTGCCTTGTACCCAAGATTACGGATTTGTTGCGCAATTACGCCCCCCAACAGGGAAAACCGCAGATAAGCGCGCATGGATTGTGCAACCGATATCCAATCATCACCAGAGGCTCCCTCCATCGTTTCATACCCCTGATCAATGATCATAGATATCGCGTTGTTGTGGGGGGGATCCAACACCGCACCAGTTGCGTCATGGCTGTACCACGCCCATTCAGGGCACCGCGATAACCCCACCGCATCAACCCCAAGGAAATAGCTGGCCGCCTTTAATTTGGCTGCATTGCTGGCCAAATCATTTGGGCGCGAACCACTTTCATTCGCCTCGCCATCTTGGAGTAGGACAAAGGCCCCTAATGCACGCCGTTGCGCACTGGATGTGGCTGCCTTTTTTGCATAATATCCGCCTTTGGCACCGTCTTGTAGGTTTTTACCCATATCGCCAAACTGCGCGCGCGCAAACATATCCGCGCGTTTGGGCACCCGCGCAACACGTGCTTCATCAATATAGGTTGTAGGGGCATCGACGCGTTTCAAATTTTCAAACGGATGCGGTCCATCCATAAATTTTCGTTTCGAAAACGGATCACGATTGAACACATTTTTTGAAAATCCTTTGCCTAACCACCATGCAGGGCCTTGTGTTTTGAACCAGGGCTGCTCTGTGCGTGGTGCCAAGGGGCGATCAGTTGCCAAATCA
>CAXABH010000054.1:0-8733 GCA_963966925.1 uncultured Rhodobacterales bacterium | reverse complement strand
GTTGTGACCCGTTTATGGAAACTGGGGCGGCTGTGTGTATCACCATACCGCGTGTTTCTGCGACCTGATCTGTTGGAACAGCTGCTTCTGTCGGAATTAGGAGCAGTTCGGCCTGTTCAGCAAGCGCCACATTGATCATCAATAGATCATCAGCTCCAAACAAATCAACAGCGGTGCGCGCCGTTCCCGACAGGGCCGATTGGACCACAGGCCATTTTTGCATGTGTTCATCAATCGATGTGGGTTGAACAATAGATAAAAAATCAAGGCCCAAAGCATCTTTTTCTAATGCCAAAAAATCGTTCAACTGCCCATTTTCTGCGGCCTTTTGTACGGCGTGTGATGCGGCCAATGCCTCGACCGAAGTGCCTGTTGCCCCAACGATCCGCTGTAAATATTGTTCTGCGACCTGTAACTCGCTTTCTACTTTTGCAATCAAGAGGTTATTGTAGTCGTTATTCCAACGTGAAATCCCCATGACCAAAAGGACGGGTAAAAGCACCATCAAGGGCACCAAAGCCATCACCAGTAACTGGAGCCTGACCGAGCGTTTACGGCGATATAATGCGGACCATAAGTTCATTTTGGAATTGTGACGCACCATATCAAAAACACAAGGGTCAGGGGTGTTGAATTTTTACGGGTTTACCATGCGGGGTCTGTAAATATGCCTGTTCCCAAGCGGATTTTAGCACTTGCAATTCGTCGGGCAGGGCGATTTTTTGATCTGTCAAAAAAACCTCTAATGTTTCGACCCACGCATGAAAATAATCGGAACCCCCATTCAAATCGCGGTTTAATCCGTGTTGTTTTAAGGTTGCGCTAAACTGGTGGGCCCAATCGGTCCATTGAAAAACACCGGCTTCGTTCAGGGCGACGGTGATTGCAAATACCTGCGCATGCCAGGGTTCTTCGAATACGGGTGTTTGCGTGTGATCCATCATGCAGGGTCCAAATAGGACTGCCATAAATCCAAAACGATTTCATCCTCTGGGTGTTCTGGATTGTCCCACATTTCACGCGCGTGAAACCCAACAGAATAAAGTGGTTCGGGGGCTTCGCCCAAACGATGTGCATTGCTGTCTGGAAATACGTGTGAACCGTGGCAGGCAATAATCCATCCCGTTTTGCCACGGGCATAGGTGGGCAGGCGTGTATGCCCCCCATCAACCAATGTGTTGCCGGTTGCGCGTGTTGTCACACTGTCGCCCACATGAAACAGCGCAGGTGTATCCGATACCCGATCGGACGGCCCCCCACTTGCCAATATCTTGGCGACATATTCGGCCTGCATTTTCCGCTCTTGTAGGGGGCTGTTTGGGGTGGGGGTTTGTGTGCGCAACTCTTCTTGCGTAATAACACCAGTGTTGACCAGCAAATCAGTTAGGCCTGCAATCCATTTTTCGTAATATCCAAAGCGTGCATAATCCTTGGGAGATAAACATTCGCGTGCGTGTCGCGAAATATCCAAGTTCCATTGCCCCAATCCCCCAGCCGCGAGCGTCAACGCGAGGGCCCGCCCATGCCACACCTGTGGAAATACCTGATCTGGTTCATGTGGATCAATCGCACCATCCCCATATCGACCGCCCATGTCATGCACGCGGCTCATGCGGGGGCCTCAATCAACTGGGTTCCGATCATGGCATCACGCGTCACGATTTTGCGCAATTCTTCTTCAGACCAACCATCCGTGCCCTTGGGACGTTCGGGAATAACCAAATATCGAATTTCAGCCGTGCTGTCCCACACGCGAATTTTCGTATTTGACGCCAAGGTGGTGCCAAATTCGGATAAAACTGCGCGGGGTTCGCGCACGGCGCGCGCGCGATAGGCATCGGATTTATACCAACCAGGCGGGATCCCCAGCAGTGGCCATGGATAACAACTGCACAATGTGCAAACGACCAAATTATGCGTTGTTGCAGTGTTTTCCACCGCCACCATGTGTTCGCCCTGACGCCCATAATAGCCAAGGGTGCGGACAGCCGCGGTTGCATCAGTGAACAACGCGGTGCGAAAATCTGGGTCGATCCATGCTTTTGCGACAACTTTCGCCCCATTCTGTGGGCCGATCTTATGCGAATAGGTGTCGATAATTTCATCCAGCGCGGCTGGATCCACTAACCCTTTTTCAACAAGCAAAGTTTCCAACGCTTTTACCCGCAACGCTGGGTCAGATGGCAATAAAGAATGACTGTGATCATCATGTGGCATAGCACCATAAAACCAAGGATTGGACGCACTGTCCATGACCAAATGTATGAAACAGGACTTGTTTCCATTTTGTGCAGGATTAAACTTGGAATACATCAGCTTAGGATTGAACGATGAAGCAAACCGTTGATTTTTTAAACGAGTGCGAGGCATTGTCCGCAGCGCTTGAAAGCTTGGGCGGCAATGAGCTTGCGCGTCTTACTCAGTTTAAGGGGTGGCGTATTGAGGATGTCATCGTGCATCTTCATTTTTGGAACCTGCAGGCGGATGATTCCATTTTCAGGCCAGAGGAATTTTCCAAAACAATCGCTGACATTTTGCCAGATGTTCAACAGCGCGGCATGCGCCCTGTTGAAAACGAACGCATTTCATTGCGCGGTGCGTCATTGGTGCAAACATGGCGGGACCATTTTCGTGATTTTTGCGCGCGCCTTGATGGGATTGATCCTAAAATGCGGGTGAAATGGGCCGGGCCGGATATGTCGGTGCGCTCTTCAATCACGGCCCGACAAATGGAAACATGGGCACACGGGCACGAAGTGTTTGATTGTTTAGGGCTGTCGCGCGTTGACACGGATCGGATTGAAAACATTGTGATACTTGGGGTAAACACCTTTGGCTGGTCACATATGGTGCAGGGGTTCGCAGTCCCGGATCAGCGGCCATATTTGAAACTTACGGCACCTTCGGGTCAGATTTGGGAATATGGCGAGGCCAATGGGGAACATGCAATCATCGGCAGCGCTGTGTCCTTTGCCCAAGTGGTCACCCAAACTCGTAATGTTGCAGATACGGATTTGCATATTAAGGGGGCAATTGCGCAGCGATGGATGGAAACCGCACAATGTTTCGCAGGTGCTAAAGAGGCCCCCCCTGATGAAGGCGCGCGCTATATCCAGCAAGGGTGATCAAATCACACGATAGGTGATCACCAAAGACAGGGTCACTATACCGCTTAGCCATAAACGCAGGTTCATCCACCAACTGGGTGTGACCCCCTTAGTCACAAAATAGCGATCAACTGACAAAAGCATTGGAAACCCAGTCAGCAGCGCCAGATGCACTAATGTGGGTGCAAAGACCATAACAGCAAACAGCAACAGCGCAGGCGTAACCGCGTAGATGTAGGCCAGTGGGTTTGCGCCCTCTTGCTGTTTTGCCGCGAAATTCCAATGGGTTCCCGACATATACGCAAAAATGACGATGCCGTATGTGGTTTGCACCTGGGCCCCAACCAGGTGCGCGGGTAACGGAAAATTGGCAAGTTCACTCACAATTCCCCATAAAAACGGCAGTGTCCCTGCAAATCCAAAAAGATAGGCAAGTTTTTTGTGTTCGATGCCCATGTGGTGCGTCCCGTTTGTCGTCATATTACGTCCAGAAAGGTGGTGTTTTTCATCGTAAAATCAAATGAAGAGTGATTATTTTTTGATAATCAATGCAAGTGCCAAATCATCTTTATGTTCATGATCTGCAGCCTCTCCATAAATTGTCAGGGCGCGGGTTTCATAGGTGTCGTATTCTCTGGAAAGTGTTCTTAAGACACGTTCAAAATTTAACGCATGCCAATGATGTTCATTGATCGAAATCACGATATGTCCCCCTGTTTTAGTCACGCGCAAGAGTTCTTCAATCGCCTCTGGTCCCACATGGCCCAAGGTAAATGTGCCCGAACTGATTACACCGTCATATGTGGCATCATCCACTGGCAACCCAGTTGTCACATCCGACCAAAACACGCGCTGATACAAATCCTTTTGCGTGGCCACATCCAGCATCTGTTGCGAAATATCTGTGGCATCCATCGCATAGGGGCCAAGGGGGACCAACACTTCGGCCAATGCGCCGGTACCTGCGCCGATGTCCAACACCTTTGATCCGCCGCCCACGCGGTGATAGGTTTCCCCAATTTGACGATGCAGGATATAATCCATACTGGCGCGATAACCTGTGTCATAGGTGTCTGCCCAGGCTGCATACAGCTTTATGTTATCCTCTGGCGTTTTCAGGTCATAGGCGGCTTCTAGGTTTTCAACACCTTCAAATGATTTACGCATAGTATCCTCGATCATATGAAAATCAGGGCGGCAGAACTGGCCATAAGGGTGGCCATGATCGTCATAAATGTGCGCCAAATGACAGGGTTTTGTAAATAACCTGCCAACAGATGCCCCGCAGAGGTCCAGAATAAACACACGAATAAATTGATCATACTAAACCCAAGGAAAAGGCGCGCGGCTTCGGCCCAGATGTTCAAATCGATAGAATATCCCGCAGAGGCAGCAAGGGCGACTGCCCATACCTTGGGGTTCACAATTTGGAACAAAATGGCTTCGAAAAAGGTGAATGGGCGCCCCCGATCCTGTGATTTGGCGCGTTGTGCGTGGATCAGTTGCCAAGCAAGCCAGAGAATCCAAAGCGCGGAAATCGTTTTTATTGTGAATTCCATCATGGGCACGGCAAACAGAATGCTGTGCACACCCAAAACACTGGCACCCGCCAATAGGCCCGTTCCAATCGGCACCCCCAATAGGTGCGGCAGGGTTGCCCGAAACCCAAACCGCGCCCCCGATGCGGTCAGCATTACGACATTTGGACCGGGCGAAAATAGTCCTGCAAATATAAATAAAAGCAGGGGAAGTGAGGCCGCGAGAATGGACAAAATTAGACAGCGTTCGGGGTTAGGCGTTTTTCAGCGACCCGCGCCATAATCGATGCCCCCACGGGCAAAACCTCAAGCCCTAAGGTAAATGACGGATTATGCAGCCCAACTGTGCCAACATGACCAACACGACAATAGGCGCCTGGAATGGATTTCAACATGTCTGCAAAATCCTCGGACCCTGTTGCTGGTTGAATTTTGTCTGACACATGATCCGCGCCCACAATATCCGCAGCCGCATCCAAATAGGCAGAGCTGAGGTCATGATCATTTTCCAAAACCGTAAAGGCGTGACGGATATCCAATTTCACTTCTGCATCATAGGCCGTTGCGACACCCTTGCAGATCGCCTGCATGCGATCACAAACCAGATTGAAAATATCATCTCTAAAATATCGGATCGTACCACATAGATGCGCTGTTTGCGGGATAACGTTATATGCGGATCCTGCATGCACCTGTGTGATTGATAATACGCAGGTATCCAATGGCGGTACATTCCGGCTGATAATAGCGTTCAGATCTGTGATTAGTGAATTCGTTATTTGAATCGCATCCTTGGAATTTTGGGGCATTGCGGCATGCGCGCCTTGTCCTGTGACATGAATGTCAAAAAATGCAGCACCCGCCATGGCCGCGCCACGACAAATTTCAAAACTGCCCGGTTTTCCGCTGGGTGAATTGTGCATCCCGTAAACCTCATCACAGGGGAAACGATCAAACAACCCATCCTCGATCATCGCTTTGGCGCCCCCCAAACCCTCTTCTGCGGGTTGGAAAATGACGATCACTTCGCCCTGAAAATTGCGCGTTTGCGCCAAATGTTTCGCCGCACCCAGCAGCATTGTTGTATGCGCATCATGACCACAGGCATGCATTTTGCCATCTGCTTGTGATTTATAGGGCAGGTCGGTTTCTTCATGAATGGGCAGGGCATCCATATCCGCGCGCAAACCCACGCGGCGGTTTCCAGCATGCTTTCCCCGAATGACACCAATAACGCCCGTCACGCCGATTTGTGTATGCACCTCATCCACGCCAAAATCATTTAGGTATTGGGCCACAATCTGACTTGTGCGGACTTCTTCAAAACCGATTTCAGGATGTTGGTGAAAATCCTTATATATCACCTCCATCTGATCCTTGAAATGTGAGATGACTGGTAAAATATTCATATCGGCCCCCTATGCGACTGTGCGTTCCCTCGTCACGTTACACTTGATTTAAGGCAGGTCAATTTAGTTTGATGAATTTAAGACATGAACCATCTATGAAAGAACCACGCGAATGAGCACAGTTTATATCACCGGCGCAGGCGTCAGCGCACAAAGCGGCATTCCAACCTTTCGCGGACAAGATGGGTTTTGGACTGTGGGCAGTGTCAATTACACGCCCCAAGAAATGGCAACGCGTGAGATGTATCTGAATGTTCCAGATGAATTTTTGCTGTGGTATTTTCGACGGTTTGCAGCCTATCGAAACGTGCTGCCAAATGATGTGCATCATTGGCTATCCAATAAACGGTTGATTACGCAAAACATTGATGGATTGGATGGTAAGGCGGGCAATTCTGATTACATTCCAATCCATGGTCGATTGGATAAGGTCACTGTTTTACACCAGCAGGGGGAATTGGTGCCCTTACTGGATGCCCCCTGGGATCAGGTGGTCGATGCCTGCACCGATTTAGAGGATGATCAGGCGGTTAAGTCGGCTCTCTTAGATGCATTTCGTATTTCCAAATCGTCCCTTATTCCTGAAATGGGACATTCATTGAAACCCTTTGTTTTGTTATTTGATGAATATTACACGGACCTCTATCGGATGGGCGAGGCGGAACAGTGGATGACATCGGCGACACGATTTGTGTTCATGGGCACATCCTTTAGCGTGAATATCACAAACATTGCACTGCGTGCCGCGATTATGACGGGCGCGGCAATTGATGTGGTTGATCCATCCCCAATTGATTTAAATATCGACCGCGTGACCTATCACGCGATGAGCGCGGCAGAGTTTATCGCAAATGCCTAGCTTGGTAGGAAAAAGGTTGCGCTGGCGCTGGCTACTGTGCGCGCACTGGGAAAGGCAGTGAGCGTCGCTTCGCAAAATAACAGGGAACGGCCCTGTTTGATCACGCGGGCCTTGCATGCGACGCGCTCTCCTTTCGCACCGCTTAAAAACCGGGTTTCTAGGTTTGTGGTTGCCACAGGTTTGAACCCATCTAGCGCCGAAAAACAAGCAAAGACCATCGCTGTATCCGCAAGCGCGCTAAGCGCCTGTCCACAAACGATCCCACCCACCCGTTCAATATGCGGGGTGATCGGAATATCCAACGTGGCCCCTGCATCTGACATTTCGCTAACCTCAATGCCCATATCCAAAATCCATTGGGCGAAGTTGTCTTTTAAAAAATCTTGGGCAGTTTCAAGCGCAATCATGTTCCATCCCCCAACACATCGGGGACATCCACCCATGTGCCGGTATCCGAAGATCGGATTGCGGCATCTATCACTTCGGCCACGGCCAACCCATCGCGGAATGTGGGAAAACGGGCCTCACCTGTTTCAATAGCCTCTAGAAAATCTTTGGCTTCGATAATGATCATATCCTGATATCCGGTACCATGGCCCGGACCCTGACAAAACGGCAGATAATCGGGATGTTCGGGGCCCGTTAGGATTTTACGAAACCCACGCTCTGCCTCTGCTCCTTCGGTACGATAAAGCCAGATTGCGTTTTGATCTTCTTGATCAAACCGAATAGATCCTTTGGTCCCATGAATTTCATAGGCATATCCCATTTTGCGCCCTGTTGCGACGCGACTGGAATAAATATGCCCCATGACACCGTTCTTAAATCGACACATGATTTGGGCGTGATCATCATTTGTCACTTGACCACCTGGTCGGGTTTTGTGAACTGTTTCCACCTCTGCCATCACACGTTCTATCGGCCCCATCAGGCGCAAAGCTGCGTTTACAGGGTGGGGGGCCAAATCCCCCATGTTGCCAGTGGCCATACCCTCACATCGCCAATTTTTGGGTAAATTGGGGTCTGACAAAAAATCCTCGGTGTGTTCACAGCGAAACCACGTCACATCCCCGATTTCTCCGTTTTGTATCAGATCATGAGCAAAGCGGGATGCGGGTGTGCGGATATAGTTAAAACCCACCATATTTGGTACATGCGCTGCTTCGGCCAACGCCACCATTTTGCGCGCGCCTTCGATGGTGTCGGCAATGGGTTTTTCACATAAAACGGGTTTGCCAAGTGCAAATGCCTCGCGGGCGATGGCCTCATGCGTGTCTTGGGGGGATGCGATTACGATTGCTTCGACCTTGGGGTCATGCACCAAATCACGCCAATCCTGCGCGGCGCGTTCGTATCCATAACTGGCACGATAGCGTTCTGCACTGTCAGGAGAGGACGCCGCTATTGTTTGCAAAACGGGGCGTAGTTTGGTGTTGAAGACCGCGCCAACAGCCGCCATAGCGACGCTGTGCGCCTTGCCCATGTAACCGCCACCAACTACACCAATTCCAATTTTTGTCATATCCATCCCCAAGGTGATTTTTGTTGTCCGTTAAAGTGACGATAGCATAATATTATTCAAGTGGTTTTGTATGTGACCTGAAAAAGGATGAAAAATTTGCGCTAAAACATAGGGTGCGACACCTTGCCTATATCCTTTGCACTTGCAGCAAGAAGCTCCAAAAAGATGAATGAATTCAGTGTGAACGTGTCGCTTTGCAGGTGCGGCATTTTTTAGTGTATACGATTGTATTCATATAAGTTATTGAAGATCGGAGAGCGTCGTGTAGGGAAAGAGTGTAGATCTCGGTGGTCGCCGT
>CAXABH010000053.1:0-8734 GCA_963966925.1 uncultured Rhodobacterales bacterium | reverse complement strand
GGTAGAGAGGGAATATTTGAGTCAATCGCCTCGGATCCTGAACTTGCATAAAATACATGGTTCAAATCCGAAGGCGCCAGTGCTGCGATGCGTTCCGAAAGTTCAATTGCAGGAATGTGGGTCGTTTGAAAAAACGTGTTATAATACGGCAGTTGTTTCATTTGCCGATGTGCCACATCAGCCAGCTCTGATCGACCGTAGCCAATATTTACGCACCATAATCCCGCCATTGCATCCAGAATTTTTGTACCATCACTATCATAAACGAAAACACCATTCGCCGCCGTGATAACGCGCGCACCTTTTTCAGCTAATTGCCCCTGCGCCGTAAACGGATGCATATGGTGCGCTGCATCGCGTGCCTGCAATTCATGGGTGGGTGCGTGGTTGAAAATTTGGTTCATAATCGTGATCCATTTTAAAGGGGTAATCGCATGCCGCGGGTCGTATCCCAAAATATGATCAAATTTCATTTTGTCAATCGAATCAAATTAATCTGACTCAGCTAGAAAATTCAGCGATGACGTAGTCGATTCCCTCATTCACATCTGCTGCCATGGCCTCTGCTGCATCCTCAACTTGACCCCCGCGCACAGCGGTGATTGCTTGTTTGTGATGATCCACCAAATTTTGTGTTCCCACTCTGCCACAAACAACCCGAAGTGACGGCCCGTACCGTAGCCATAAATTATCCGCCAACGATTCCAAGATGGACGCCTGGGCGTGTGAATAAAGTGTTTTGTGGAACCCGTAATTGTGGCGTAAGTATGCACCGACATCACCACGTGCGATCGCACTATCAAGGCTTGCGTCCAGCTTTTCAAGCTGTTTTAGGCCATGCTCATCGATGTTATAAAAGGCTTTTAGCGTTAGTTCACGTTCAATTGACGCACGCGCGAACTTCAATTCTGACAAATTTTCAGGCGTCAAAACAGGGACACTTACACGGCGATTTCCTTGAAATTCCAACGCACCTTCTGAAATTAAACGTCTTAGCGCCTCTCGGACGGGGGTCATTCCCACCTCTAGGCGGACAACTAAACCCTGAATCGTAACGGCTTGGCCTGGTGCAATTTCACCAAATAATAGTAATTCTTTCAGTGCGCGATAGGTCATTTCGTGGGTTGGCAATCCCGCTGAAGTCATTTTTTTCATCACCTGCAAATCCTTATTTATCGCATACATTAGAGTATCTTGCGGCAAATTACACGACTTCTCTTGCGCATGCGACAATCGCGTGGGAACATAAAGTTGTTGCCATATGCGCAATTTTTGATCAAATTATCTGCCAATGGGAAAAACCCACTGGTTCAATGGGAGAGAGACATGAAAACTAATCTCTTATCAGCAACAGCTGCTTTGGCGATTATCGCATCAAGCACCTTTGCTGAGGAAGTACGCGTTTACAACTGGTCCGATTATATCGACGAAGAGTTGCTTGCAAAATTCGAAGCTGAAACCGGCATCAATCTGATTTACGACGTCTTTGACAGCAACGAAGTGCTTGAGACGAAATTGTTGGCAGGTGGTTCTGGCTATGATGTTGTCGTGCCATCCGGAACGTTCCTGCAGCGGCAAATCCAAGCGGGCGCTTTCCAGAAATTAGATAGTGCCAAACTTTCGAACGCCGCCAATATGTGGGACGAAATCAATGCGCGTACCGATCAATATGACCCCGGTGGAGAATATTCCATCAACTACATGTGGGGCACCACAGGTATCGGGTACAACATTGGTAAAGTGGAAGAAGCGCTTGGCGCGGATGCACCCCTTGATTCGTGGTCATTGGTTTTTGACCCAGCGAATATGGAAAAATTGGCAGATTGCGGCGTTCATTTCCTAGATGCACCATCCGAAATGATCCCAGCAGCACTGCTGTATATCGGAGAAGACCCCGATAGCCACGATCCTGAGATCCTTGCAAAAGCAGAAGCGGTATATGCAGCAGTTCGCCCATATATCCGTAAATTCCACAGCTCAGAATACATCAATGCACTTGCTAACGGTGAAATTTGTGTTGCTGTTGGTTGGTCAGGTGATGTGTTCCAAGCACAATACAGCGCAGCAGAAGCAGAAAATGGGAATGAGATCGATTATTCAATCCCAGTCGAAGGGGCGCAAATGTGGTTTGACCAAATGGCGATCCCAACGGATGCGCCAAACCCAGATGCAGCGCATAAATTCATGAACTTTATTATGGATGCGCAAAACTCTGCGGCCGCGACAAACTATGTTTGGTATGCCAGCGGGAACAAAGCTGCACAAGAATTCATCGATCCCGAAATTCTTGAATATCCAGCGGTTTATCCAGATGCGGCGACGCTTGCGAATTTGTTCACAACCCGCCCTTACGATGCACGCGTACAGCGCGTTGTAACGCGGATGTGGACAAAGATTAAGTCAGGCACTTAATCGAAAATTTTGAAACCCGCGCGGCACAAACTGCGCGGGTTTTTTGTTAAAAGATATGGGATGCACCATGAATGAAGTTATGCGACCTGTTTTCGCCCCGTGGAATGATCCAGCCGAAAAACCACTTATTCAGTTCAAAAATGTCACAAAACGGTTTGGTAATTTTACGGCGATCGACGATCTAACAATCGACATTTACGAACGTGAATTTTTCGCACTGTTAGGGCCATCCGGCTGCGGTAAAACCACATTGATGCGAATGCTAGCAGGTTTTGAAACGCCTACCGAAGGAACAATTTTGTTAAGCGGTGAGGATATCGCACCGGTTCCACCGAACAAACGTGCGGTGAACATGATGTTTCAATCCTACGCTTTATTTCCGCACCTATCGATTTGGGAAAACATCGCCTTTGGCCTGAAACGCGAAGGTATAACAGGAGACGCCCTAAACAGCCGTGTGGATGAAATGCTGCGGCTGACGCGACTGGAACGATTTGCAAAACGAAAACCGCACCAGATTTCTGGTGGTCAACGACAGCGTGTGGCCTTGGCCCGTTCCCTGGCAAAGGCGCCAAAACTGTTGTTGTTGGATGAACCATTGGGCGCATTAGACAAAAAATTGCGTCAGGAAACCCAATTTGAACTTATGGACATCCAGGAAAAGACAGGCACAACATTTGTGATTGTCACCCATGACCAAGAAGAGGCGATGACCGTTGCCAGCCGCATCGCGGTAATGGATGAAGGGCGCATGGTCCAGGTGGATACACCCGCACGCATTTACGAAGCACCAAACACTGTTTACGTGGCGGATTTCATTGGTGATGTGAACATTATTCAAGGCCGCGCAACACAATCTGGCGATCAGGTTCAGATTGCCTGGGGCGAAGGCATGTCCGACATCACAGGAACGACCGACAAAACCTTTGATAAGGATGAAAAAGTACACTTTGCGATCCGGCCCGAAAAAGTCACTGTGGGCGTTGAAAAACCTGAGGATACGCCGAACGCATTCCAAGGAAAAGTTTTGGACATCGCCTATTTGGGGAACCTGTCCACCTATCACGTTGAAATGCCCAATGGTCAGATCATCAAAGCACAAAGTGCAAATACCCGCCGACTTGCGCGCCGTGCGATCACATGGGACGATACCGTTTGGGTTAGCTTTACCCCAACCGCTGGCGTTTTGTTAAAGGGTTAGTGATGCGTAGATTTGCTCTGATCTCAATCCCGTATCTTTGGTTATTAGCACTATTTTTAGTGCCCTTTGCCATTGTCGTTAAAATATCGCTATCTGATATCGCGCTATCAATCCCCCCCTATTTACCTCAGTTGGACATTGCCAAGGGGTGGGAAGGGTTTACCAAATTCCTAGGCGCACTGGATTTCGAAAATTTTGAATTCTTGATGATGGATGACTTGTATTACAAAGCCTATCTATCAAGTCTAAAAATTGCGGCGATTTCAACATTTTTTACATTACTTATTGGGTATCCGATTGCCTATGCAATGACCCGCGCAAGCGAAGAGTGGCGCCCAACGCTGTTAATGTTGATCATCCTTCCATTTTGGACGTCCTTCCTGATCCGTGTTTACGCATGGATCGGCATTTTGGGCCAGGAAGGGTTTTTAAACCAAGCCCTTATGTTCCTTGGCCTGACTTCTGAACCTTTGATCATTCTGAACACACCCATCGCCGTCTACATTGGGATCGTCTACACGTATCTTCCGTTTATGGTTTTGCCGATCTATTCCGCATTAGAAAAGCTAGACGACAGTTTATTGGAAGCCGCAGAAGATTTAGGATGCTCGCGATTAAAAGCCTTCTGGTTGGTCACATTCCCATTATCACGCGGCGGTATTATTGCGGGATGTTTCCTTGTCTTTATTCCAACTTTGGGTGAATTTGTGATCCCATCCCTATTGGGCGGATCAAACACATTGATGATTGGCAAGGTGCTTTGGGATGAATTCTTCTCAAACCGTGATTGGCCTTTGGCCTCAGCGGTTGCAGTCATTTTGTTGCTGCTCTTGATCATTCCAATCATCTTGTTCCAACGCAATGAACAGAAACAACGGGAGTCTGAGGGATGAGACGTTTAACATGGTTTAATACAACATCCCTGACACTTGGGTTCGCCTTTCTATACCTTCCAATGGTGATTTTGGTCATCTACTCCTTTAACTCCTCAAAACTCGTCACAGTTTGGGCAGGGTTTTCGACCAAGTGGTATGGCGAACTTATGCAGAATGAAGCGTTTTTGGACGCCGCATGGGTAACGATTAAGGTCGCCGTTGTTTCATCAACATTTGCAACGGTGCTGGGCACATTGGCAGCCTACGTTCTAGTCCGGGCGGGTCGCTTTTGGGGACGTACGCTGTTCTCTGGAATGATCTATGCGCCACTGGTGATGCCAGAAGTCATCACCGGCCTGTCCTTGCTTCTTTTGTTCATCGGTATTGGCCTAGATCGTGGTGTTATAACTATCATATTAGCCCACACAACGTTTTCAATGTGTTATGTGTCGGTTGTCGTATCATCCCGCCTGGCGACATTTGATATGTCACTGGAAGAGGCCGCATTAGATTTGGGATCCACCCCCTTTGAGGCGTTTCGGTTAGTGACATTGCCAATCATTGCGCCGGCGGTGATCTCGGGATGGTTATTGGCGTTTACGCTATCGCTGGATGATTTGGTCATCGCATCATTCACCTCCGGCCCCTCTGCCACGACCCTACCGATCAAAATTTTCTCGGCGGTGCGCCTTGGGGTCAGTCCAGAAATCAATGCACTTTCCACAATTATGATTGCAATCGTGACCGTTGGTGTGATTTCAGCGTCGCTAATTTCAAAACGCGCGGCGGTACGCCAACGTTTAGAAGAACAGCAAGCCTTGCGTTCCTAAATGCGCTATGTGTACGAAGATGCCGCCTATGGCCCCGATCCAATTCGGGGCCTTTATTGGTCAACGACAGTTCCACACATTCCACTACCCTCACTAAAGGGATCGCACCGTTGTGATGTGGCCATCATTGGCGCAGGATTTACTGGATTGTCGGCAGCCTATCATTTGGGCCAGGGCGGGGCTGACGTTACCCTGATAGATGCACAGCATCCCATGTTTGGCGCAACTGGGCGTAATGGCGGGTTCTGCTGTCTGGGTGGTGGCAAAATTTCAAACGCGCGGTTAGATCAGGTTTTCGGAGCGGATCAACAACAGTTGTATCGTCAAACGGAAAAGGCCGCTGTGAACCTTGTCGATCAGTTTATCACAGACAATAATCTGGATGTGGATCGCCATTCAAACGGCGAAACACTACTCGCCCACAAACCAAAACACGCGCAGAAATTTCCTGCACTTCAGGCCGAAATTCAGCGTGACTACGGCGTCACCGCTGATGTTTTAGACGCAAAAGAGTTGCGCCAAAACGGGCTGGGCGGTACATTTTTTGGCGCAATCACAACCCCCATCGGCTTTGGGTTAAATCCGCAAAAATATGCCAGCGGATTGTTACAAATAGCACAATCAAAGGGTGTCAAAATCTATGCGAAAACACCCGCTCAGTGCATTGTGCCGACAGCATCGGGATATGACATCACAACCCCGCAGGGGATAGTGTCCTGCAAAAAGTTCATCATCGCCACAAATGGCTATTCATCCGAGGATATGTTTCCATGGATGCGCGCACGCTTTTTGCCCGTTCAATCATCCGTCATAGTCACGCGCCCAATTACAAATCAGGAGCAGATCGCACAGGGTTGGACAAGTGCGCAAATGGCCTATGATAGTCGGTTTTTACTGCACTATTTTCGCATGATGCCGAACAATCGTTTCTTGTTCGGAACACGCGGTGGATTGCATTACACGCAACGGTCAAACGAACGGATCAGTCGAAAAATCAGGCGCGATTTTGTTCGAATGTTCCCTGCGTGGCGTGATGTGGCAATAGATTACGAATGGTCAGGGCTTGTGGCGCTTAGTCGATCAGAAACGCCCTATGTCGGTGAAATTCCGGGGTACGATGGAGGATACACAGCCTTTGGGTATCACGGAAATGGCGTCGCAATGGCCAGTTACGCAGGTGCGTTACTCTCAGACATGGCTTTGGAACATATCGACACCCGCCCCTACCCCAAGGCGTTTCAGCACATCCCTGTTCAATTTCCGCTGGGGCGGTTTCGGCGCTATATGCTGGCACCGATTTACGCGCTTGCTCATAGTGTGGATTTATAACCGCCGCACAGGATGGCGCACGACGGTTATATTATGCGTTTAACTTACCGCGCCAACACTTGGCAAAACCCAATCCGCACGGGGGAAATGACAGGTATAGCCGTTGGGATGTCGCACCAAATAATCCTGATGTTCTGGTTCTGCCTCCCAAAATGTCACTGCGGGGGACACTTTGGTCACAGCGGGACCCGGCCACAAACCAGAGGCGTTGACGTCGTGAATCGTTTTCTCGGCCATCTCTTTTTGCGCATCGCTCGTGTAAAAAATTTCAGACCGATAGCTGTCGCCAATGTCATTTCCTTGGCGGTCAATCGTTGTCGGATCATGAATCTGAAAAAAGACCTCTAACAATTTTCGATAACTTACAACCGATGGGTCAAATTCAATCTCAACCGCCTCGGCATGCCCCGTAGTTTTTGTACAAACCAATCGATATGTCGGATTGTCCACGTGCCCCCCTGTATATCCAACACGCGTTTTATGAACCCCCGGGATACGACGGATTAAATCCTCCATGCCCCAAAAACATCCCCCTGCAAATATCGCCGTTTCCATCTTAATCCTCCACTTGGTCCAAATAGGCGCCATATCCCTCACCTTCCATTTCATCCTTTGGCACAAAGCGTAGGGATGCGGAATTAATACAATAGCGTAAACCGCCACGATCGAGTGGACCATCTGGGAACACATGGCCCAAATGACTGTCCCCATGCGTGCTGCGCACTTCAGTTCGGATCATACCATGCGTTGTGTCACGCACCTCATTTATATGTGCCGCTTCAATCGGTTTGGTAAAACTGGGCCAACCACATCCGCTCTCATATTTGTCTGATGATGCAAACAAAGGTTCACCAGAAACGACATCAACATAAATTCCAGGCGCTTTATTATTCAAAAGCTTGCCAGTCCCGGGCCGCTCAGTTCCACTTTCTTGGGTTACCCAAAATTCTTCATCGCTTAATCGCGCGATGGCATCTGGATCTTTGAAATAGCCTGCACTCATGATGATCTCCTTTTCACTTGCTTTATAAGGTAAGTGACTTTCACCCAGCATCAAGAACTGATCACCAACACGTTACGGACCCCTTACGGGAAGGTGGGCGGGGCGACGTGCCCGGCACGAGCGTCGCGCGCATTCCCGCCCGCGCACCGACGTTATACCGACACGATACCGACGTTTTACAGACCGCAAAATTCGTCTCTTGAATAGCCTTGCAAAAACAACAGGGCCGTCAAATCACCGTGGTTCACACGAACAGTGCATTCCACCTGTACCGCGGGTTTTGCATGTAGGGCCACACCTGTACCCGCGCGCCCCAACATGCCCAAATCATTGGCGCCATCCCCAACCGCGATCACGTCATTTTCCGATAGTCCAAGCTTGGCAGTAATCTTTTCCAACTGCTCAACTTTGGCCTGTCGGCCCAAAATTGGACGCGCGACTTTTCCGCTTAAATTGCCACCCTCAACCAAAAGGGTATTGGCATGATGCTCATCAAATCCCAAGGTCCCTGCAACCTTATGCGTAAAGGCTGTAAATCCCCCCGATACCAACGCGGCATAGGCACCACCAGCCTTCATGGTCGCAATCAAAATATGTCCGCCTGGCATAAATTTTATTCGTTCTTTCAGAACCTTATCAATTATGTGCGCAGGTTGACCTGCCAATAACGCAACACGCTCGTCCAGTGCTGCCTCAAAATCCAATTCGCCATTCATAGCCCGCGCTGTAATCTCTTTTACACGATCCCCAACACCGACTTCATCCGCCAGTTCGTCAATACATTCCTGTTGGATCATGGTGCTATCCATATCCGCCAATACCATCTTTTTGCGCCGCTTAGCTGAGGGTTGGACGATCATGTCGATTCCCATATTTTGAAAATCCTGCCATACCTGCCATTGATTGCTTGGGATGGTCTCAATGGGAAACTCTGCGGCCTCTGCATGTGACAACCAAACCGCGTCCCCCCCTCCCCAAGCATGGCGCAAAGAATCCAGCACCGACATGTTCAATCGTTCTTGGTTTGGCGCACCGATAAGCGTGACCTGATACATGATGTTTGTTTCCTATAAACGACATAAAC
>CAXABH010000052.1:0-8956 GCA_963966925.1 uncultured Rhodobacterales bacterium | reverse complement strand
ATTCAATCCAATCAATGACATCAACCGCATCATTTCGCGGATCCCCCATCAGATCAACCCAACGATCAGCGCGCGAGGGTCCTGCGTTATACGCAACCGACATCAAAACAGGATTTCCACCATATCGTTCAGCCAATTCTTCTAAATAGGTAATTCCAATTCGCGCGTTATAGGCCCAGTCCGTCTCTAAACGTTTTTGTGAAAACCCAAGCCCCACACGTTCTGCCATTTCCTTGGCCGTTTTTGGCATGACTTGCATCAAACCACGTGCCCCAACTGGCGAAATCACATAGGGGTCAAATTCGCTTTCTCGGCGTGCAATGGCCAGTACCAATTCAGAAGGCACACGCGCAGGCATGCGTGCGACGGGGTGTAACGCATAGTATGGGCGCACAAATGTCTTACCCATTGATGCTTGACGTTTTCCCAACATCACCAGGACATGAGGTTTACGCAGTTCTTCCAAAAAATCATTCAGTTTGTGAACATCCTCGACTGAGAGCGTTTCAGAAAGATGTGTAATAAAACGCTCGCCCAGGGGGTTTTGATTTACTGAAAATAGCAGTATCGCGGCATGTAAGACGGAACTATTCACAAAACTTGCGTTCCGCCAATCTGGCAACTCTTGCCAAGTTAAGAAATCTGACGGCAGCGAAACGTTTGCTTTTTCTGCACTAAGAAGACCATAAAAACTGCTTTGATACTTGGAACCGTTTAAATAAGCAGTCTGCGCCGCATCGCTCTTTCCAGATGCGGCATAGGCACGTCCTAACCAGTAATGCGCACGCCCAAGGGAAATAGGCGTATCAACCGCCGACAGAAAATTAGTGAAATGTTGAATTGCGCTATTTGGATCATTCAGTCTGCGTAACGCCGCAAAACCTGCCAACCATTCCAATTTGGCATAGCTGGACCCTTGTGCAATGTGATGATTGGCCGCTAATTTGTAAGCCTGCTTGTTTTTACCATCGAACAGCAGATCGCGCACAATCCGAATGCGCGCATCTGCCCAACGTTCAGCTTGCCCCAATCGGCTGGCACGCTCGCTTGAGGTGCTAAGCAGGTCAATTGCACCATCACGAAATCCATTTTTTAGCCGCCATTCAAATCTGGCGTGATTTAAAACAGGGTGATTGCCCATCGCATTTGGAACCGCATTTATCAATGCCGATACACCGTCTTGCCCCTTTCGTAGCGCAATTCGCGCGCGCAGCAGTGCCGACAAATCAGCGCCAACCAAGGCCCCCATCTGCTGGGCTGCAGCGTGTTCATCCATCCATAACATCTCGATCAAGCGCAACTCATGAAGCGGTGCCAAAACCGCACCAAATACATTCAAAAACCCATCTTGTTGGGCAGGGGTCAGGGGCAGGGTTATCCACGCATTTTGTGCGACCAACGCGGCTTTATTACCCTGTCCATCCTGTGAAAGGGCCACTGCGTAGGCAAGTGCACCAGCACCCGTTTGGGGCGCAGTATCCGCAAAATATGCTAGTATTGTTTGATCGCTGGCACCATTTAACGCAACTTCAGATCGTTTTCGTAAATAGGGCAATCCCGGCCAATCCGCATTCCTGTCCAAAAACAAAAGTGCATCTTGCGCTGATCCCTGCCCTGCCCGCAACCAGTGCCATTTCAGAATGTCATGTGAAACCGTACCTTCGCCTTGTGCAATGCGCAGCGCGTCGTCCCAATTGCCAGATTTCATTTCGCTAAAGGCACGCTCTAATGCGCGTTCTTCGGCCCAGACGGTTGACACCGCAGATGAAAGAAAAAGAAAAACACATAATACTCGGAACATGACTTGCAATTTTAACTCATTGGCTGGATAGGTAACCATAGCTTATGCCACATAACTCAGGCATCAAGTCATGGTTTCCTTATCTGCAAGAAACCGCTTTATTCATCCGGGCCCTGCCCGCCAAACACGAAAGGAGCGTGTCATGTTAAAAGGCTCAATGCCTGCTTTGATCACGCCGTTCAAGGACGGCGCTGTGGATCTGGATACACTTAAGAAATTGGTTGATTGGCACATTGACCAAGGCAGCCATGGGTTGGTTCCAGTCGGCACAACGGGCGAAAGTCCCACTCTCACTCATGAGGAACATGAACTGGTCGTCGAAACCGTAGTCAAAGCCGCCGCTGGTCGTGTTCCAGTCGTCGCTGGTGCCGGATCGAACAATACAGCAGAGGCGTTGCGATTCGTTGAGCATGCAAAAAAAGTGGGTGCGAATGCAGCACTTGTTGTCACACCGTACTATAACAAACCCACACAGGCGGGCATGATTGCGCATTTTGAGGCGCTCGCCAAGTCATCTGACCTACCGATTGTGATTTACAATATTCCAGGTCGCTCAGTTGTTGATATGTCACCTGAAACGATGGGTGAATTAGCAAAACTATCCAATATTATCGGTGTTAAGGACGCAACAGGTGATTTGGCCCGCGTTTGTGATCAGCGCATGGCATGCGGCACAAATTTCCTTCAAATTTCGGGAGAAGATGCAACTGCACATGGTTTCAACGCCCAAGGTGGTGTGGGGTGCATTTCTGTAACCGCAAACGTTGCGCCAGCGCTGTGCGCGCAAATGCAAGAGGCAACATTGCGTGGTGATTACGCTGCTGCCCTTGAATTGCAGGATCGTTTGATGCCTTTGCATAAGGCCATTTTCACAGAACCTGGTTTGGTCGGCGCAAAATACGCGATGTCGGAACTGGGTTTGTGTTCTGATGAGGTGCGTTTACCTCTTGTTCCGCTGACTGATGGGACCAAGGCGAAGGTACGCGATGCATTGCGTCATGCAGGCTTGCTAAACTAACAACGAATATCGAAGTCGAGACATGAAAGGCGCGTTTTCCGCGCCTTTTTCATTTCAATGCTAACGACAGAGGCATGGTATCCATCGCGTTGCGATACCATTGTCTAATCACCAACCGCTCATCCTCTTCCATCCATGACACATTTGCAGGTGGCATCGCATGGCTTACCCCTGATTGCAGGTATATCGCCTTGGCATGTTCGGTGATATCAGCCGTATTTTCCAAATACACATGTTTGGGGGCGCGACGAATTCCATCATAAACTGGTTCGCGTGCATGACACATTGAACATCGCCCCATCACAATGTCCTGCGCCTGATCAAAACCAGTCGCGGTTGCAAACACGTCTTGTCGCTCAGATAACGCGCCGATATCCATGTCATCCTGATGCAGCGGAGCTGTTGATAGCCACATAATAAGAACGAACAAAATAATAGTAGCTGGCCACGTCCAAATCGGATTACCGCTTCGCGCATGCAGTGAATTGAAATAATGGCGGATTGTTACACCCATCAAGAACACTAATGCTGCGATGATCCAGTTATATTCGCTGGCGAATGCCAAGGGATAGTGGTTGGACAGCATAAAGAAGATGACAGGCAACGTCAGATAATTGTTATGAGTTGAGCGTAGCTTAGCAATTTTTCCATACTTGGGATCCGGTGCGCGGCCTGCAATCAAATCAGCCACAACAATTTTTTGGTTGGGAATAATTATGAAAAAAACATTCGCAGACATGATTGTCGCGGTAAATGCACCCAGATGAAGCAATGTGGCGCGCCCAGTGAATACCTGAGTGTATCCCCACCCCATGACGACCAATAAAACAAACAACAACACCATCAACAGAGTTGGTGTTTCGCCTAATGGTGATTTGCACAATTGATCATAGACAATCCACCCAAAGGCCAAAGAGCCCGCAGAAATCAAAATACCCTGAAACAGGGATACATCACTTTTGCTGGCGTCAATTAAGTACAGTTCACCGCCCGCCCAATAGACAATCATCAACAGCGCAGCACCAGACAGCCATGTGGCATAACTTTCCCACTTAAACCATGTCAAATGCTCTGGCATGCGTTCCGGCGCAACGAGGTATTTGCGGATATGGTAAAATCCACCTCCATGCACTTGCCACTCCTCACCATGGGCGCCCTTTGGCAAATCAGGCGCTTGGCGCAATCCCAAATCCAACGCAATGAAATAAAATGACGAACCAATCCATGCAATCGCTGTAATCACATGCAACCAACGCACTGCAAATGCCAACCAATCCCATATAATTGCCAACTCGTATGCCATTACTTTACCCTTGTTCCATCGGTTTGACGCAAAACTATCGTTGTTTGTGATTTTCTTGTATTGTAGAAAATACCCAATCTGTTTCAAGAAAATCGGAATAATGTCGTACTTTGAGAATATCAGAACCTTTATTCGTGTCTACGAACTCGGCTCTATGTCAGCCGCCGCGCGGGATCAACGGATTTCACCTGCGGTTGCCTCAGCCCGCATTTCCCAATTGGAAGAACACCTAAGCGTTCGGCTATTTCAAAGAACCACACGCATGCTGCACCCGACCGAGCAAGGGAAACTGTTTTATTCTGGGGCGAATAGGGTTTTAGAAGCAGTCGAAGATGCAGAAGCCGCTGTTCAAGATATTACCCAAAACCCACGTGGAACGCTTTACGTTGCCGCCCCTCTTGGCGTTGGACGTCGCCTAATTGCGCCTGCAATCCCCGTGTTCAAACAACAATTTCCACTGATTGATATACGCTTGCGACTTTCTGATCGGCGCGTCGATGTATTGGCCGAGGGTTTGGATGTGGCATTTTTTCTAGGTAATCCAGAGGACTCAACACTTAAAATGCGCAAATTTACGGATTGTGCTCGTCTTCTGTGTGCTGCTCCCGAATACGTAGCTGCCCGCGGAATGCCCGATACCGTAACCTCATTAACTGATGGATCACATGATTGTCTCAATCTACGGTTTCCCGGTGCCCCAGAATTTCAATGGCCCATTACGATCGATGGCACGGTTCAGCGTATCGCTGTGAAAGGCCCATATGAAAGCGATGATGGCGACGTTCTGACCAATTGGGCGTTAGATGGCCATGGTATCGTTTTGAAACCATTTTTTGAAGTGCAGGATCATCTAAACAGCGGTCAGTTAATTCCCGTCCTTACAAATATCACGCCAACCGATGTTCAGATGGGATGCCTATATCCACATCGTAAACGACAAGATCCCAAAACACGTCACTTTATGGATTTTATGGCCCAGCACATTACGAATGCACTACGCAACTGATCAACTACCGCGATAGGTCGAGTATCCGTAAGCAGACAAAAGCAAGGGCACATGATAGTGATCGTTCAGTGCTATACCAAATCGAATTGGAATAAGATCTAAGAATTTAGGCTCTGCTCCACCTTGCCCCGTTGCCTCTAGATAGGCACCTGCGTGGAATACCAATTCATACTGACCTAATTCAAATTGCGACGCGGGCAGAATTTGTTGATCTGTCCGACCATCTGAGTTTGTTTCCAAACTAATTACATGTGTACGTGCATCACCCTCGATGCGGTATAAATCAATCTTAAGACCCGCCGCGGGACATCCACGCGCAGTATCCAAAACATGGGTTGTTAAAAAACCTGTCATCATGGCCCCCAAAAGTTGCTGCATCTACTATTTCTGTTGCAAGGCACATGTTCAACCACAATCCCAAAACCAAAACAGTTTCAAAAATAATTTGAAAGGCAAACGAATTTTGCGAAAGTAGAAGAGAGTAACACACGAACAAGGAACCGCCATGATACGCTATCAACGGGACATGCTGGGATATGGAGCAACGCCGCCAAGTGCAAACTGGCCCAATCAAGCGCGCATCGCGGTGCAATTCGTCATAAACTACGAAGAGGGCGGCGAAAATTGCATTCTTCATGACGACGATGGATCCGAAGCGTTTCTGTCAGAAATCGTTGGGGCCGCATCCTGGCCCGGACAGCGCCATTGGAACATGGAAAGTATTTATGAATATGGTGCGCGTTCCGGATTTTGGCGCCTGCAGCGTTTGTTCACCGAATTAAATATTCCAGCGACTGTGTATGGTGTTGCAACCGCACTTGCGCGTTCCCCTGTTCAAGTGCGCGCGATGCAAGATGCGGGTTGGGAAATTGCCAGCCACGGCCTGAAATGGGTCGAACACAAAGATATGTCGGCAGAAGAAGAGCGCGCACAAATCCAACAAGCGATTGCGCTGCACACCGAAGTAACCGGCGAACGCCCATATGGCTGGTATACAGGCCGATGTTCAGAAAACACCGTCGCGCTTGTCGCCCAAGAGGGCGGATTTGATTATGTCTCTGATACCTATGCAGACGATTTACCTTATTGGATGACGTTGGATGGGCGTGATCAGTTAATCATCCCATATACCTTAGATGCCAATGACATGCGATTTGCCACCCCCCACGGGTTCAATTCAGGTGATCAATTTTTTCAATATTTAAAAGATAGCTTTGATGCGCTGTATGCCGAAGGCGTACATGGACACCCCAAAATGATGTCGATCGGTTTGCATTGTCGCTTAATTGGGCGACCGGGTCGTGTGATGGCCTTGCGCCGTTTCATGGAATACGCAAAAGCAAAAGAAGGCGTTTGGTTCGCAACCCGCCGCGACATTGCACAGCACTGGATCAAAAACCACCCACCCGTTCATTTTGATCGGCCCAGCCAAATGGCACGCGAAGTATTTATCGAAACATACGGATCAATCTTTGAACATTCAGCATGGGTTGCAGAGGCCGCATTTGATGGCGAATTGGGCCCTGCGCACGACTGCGCAATTGGGTTACACAACGCTATGGCGCGGGCATTTCGACGGGCAGATTACGATGCTAGATTAGGCGTTTTATGTGCGCATCCGGACCTGGCCGGTAAATTGGCAGCGGCCAAACGCCTAACCACCGAAAGCACCTCGGAACAAGCCTCGGCAGGACTGGATGCCTTAACTGATGAAGAACGCAGCAGGTTTCAGGATTTGAATGCACAATATGTGCACAAACACGGTTTTCCCTTTATCATTGCAGTCAGGGATCACACCAAATTGGGTATCTTAAATGCGTTTGAACGTCGGATCGGCAATGATACCTCGGTTGAATTTGACGAAGCATGTAAACAAGTCGAACGTATCGCAGAGCTTAGGTTAAGTGAGATACTTCCATGAATACTGAAATCGTCATTGAACCACTGACACAAGCAGCGTTTGCCCCTTTTGGGGAAATTTTAGAAGCAGATGGGGTGCCGGACAAAATCATCAATCAAGGCATGTGTGGAAGACATCATGATCTGGCCACGCTGGACTTTGTAGATGGTCATGCAGGTATCAGTATATTTGACGCCCAAGTGCGCGCATTGCCTTATGAACTGGTGATGATGGAACGCCACCCAGAGGGATCACAGGCCTTTGTTCCAATGTCGTATTTTCCGTTCCTGATCATTGTTGCATCAGACGCGAATGGGGCCCCGCACCGTCCACGTGCATTTTTATCCAATGCAGGCCAAGGCATCAATTTCCACCGTAACACTTGGCATGGGGTTCTAACGCCACTGCACGCTCCAGGCTTGTTCTGTGTAGTTGATCGTATTGGCGATGGCGCAAATCTAGAAGAGTTTTTCTTTGACACACCATATGTTGTTGTATCAAAGTCTTAGTAATTCGCCCAAAGAAGAGGCGGAACGAACAAAAAACAGTCAATTACGGGAGACTTATTATGACTGATAAAGCGATGGGCGCGTATAGCGATCCCAATTCAATGCCGCCTATGGGTCAGGCGGTGCCACTTGGTCTACAACACGTTTTGGCCATGTTTGCATCAAATGTGACACCATCGATCATTGTTGCAGGTGCCGCTGGGTTGGCATTTGGGAGTGCCGAACAAATTTATCTGATTCAGATGGCCATGCTGTTTGCTGGGGTTGCGACCATATTCCAAACCATGGGCATTGGTCCCATTGGCGCACGGATGCCGATTATGCAGGGGACAAGCTTTGCATTTGTTGGTGTGCTCGCTGGGATTTCAGCGACGCAAGGATTAGGCGTGGCCTTAACATCGTGTATTATCGGTGGTCTCATTCACTTTGCACTAGGTTCCGTTATCGGGCGTATCCGGTTCCTTTTCCCACCGCTTGTGACAGGTCTGGTGATTTTGGCGATCGGTCTATATTTGATTCCAGTCGGTATCAAATACGCTGCGGGCGGTGCTGCAGATTTCCAAATGGCAGCAGAAAGCTTTGGCTCATTGAAACATTGGACCGTTGCGCTGACTGTAATCATCGTCGCATTGTTGTTTAAATTTAAAACATCTGGCTCGCTATCAAACGCTGCAATCCTAATTGGATTGTTGGCAGGCTACGCGGTTGCAGCGATGCTTGGCATGGTTAGCCTTGCAGGTTTCCAAAAGGCAAGCTGGGTTACAAGCATCCAAGTCCTACCTTATGGATTTGAATTTAGCTTGGGTGCCGTTGTCGCGGTTACATTGGTATCAATCGTGTCAGCCGTTGAAACAGTAGGCGATGCGTCAGCAACTGCAAAAGCAGGCGCAGGACGCGATGCAACAGACGAAGAGATTGCCGGCGCAACATATGCTGACGGCTTGGGAACTGCTGTTGCAGGTGTATTTGGTGGATTGCCAAACACATCCTTTAGCCAGAACGTTGGCATCGTCGGTATGACGGGCGTAATGAGCCGTCATGTTGTTACCATTGCTGGTGTGATTTTGGTAATCTGCGGTTTGCTTCCTAAAATCGGCGCATTGATCGCATCTATGCCTCTTCCAGTTTTGGGCGGTGGCGTTATCGTAATGTTCGGCATGGTTGCTGCTGCTGGCATGAATGTTCTGTCAGAGGTAAAGATGACACGCCGCAACATGGTGATCATCGCAATTTCACTGACTGCTGGCTTAGGTCTAAATCTTGTTCCGACAGCGGTTCAATATCTTCCTGGTATTTGGAAAACACTTGCGACGTCTGCAGTTGCCCCAACGGCCTTCCTTGCAATCGTACTAAACCAAGTCCTTCCTGAGGATATTGAATAAGTAAAATTTAAAAACCAACTATTAAGCCCCGCTCTGT